>CALBMZ010000110.1 GCA_937896225.1 uncultured Alcaligenaceae bacterium
AAAAAGGGGCGCAAAGAACGAGTTCTTGAAGCGTATCGACCGTCTAATGGGCTTAAGGCATTTAAAGTGGTTAGGGTAGGTTCAATGTACATAGATTCCCAAAAAAACGACAAATTGCAACATAATGATTTTACACCCGAGGGTAAATCGAACCCCAACGGTAACTAAGCGTTAGAATAAAAAATCAGAATTTTTAGTGTATTGAATTATATTTTAGTGTTTAAGAATAATTTTAATATGTATTGAATGAACAGAATGTACGGCATAATCGGAATGAACCGAGTAAACCGAAAAAACCGTCACAATTAACAAAATAATTTATGAAACTTATTGGTTCTACTGCTAGCCCCTATGTACGAAAAGTTCGTATTGTTTTATCAGACAAAAAGCTTGAATGTGATTTTGTATTGGAAGATGTATGGTCGGCTGATTCCACCATTCAAAACCATAACCCACTGGGCAAAATACCCTGTTTAATTGTCGACGATAAAGAAGCCTTATACGATTCACGCGTATTGGCTGAGTATTTAGATACGCTTTCACCTGTGAGCCGACTCATACCTCAACAAGGTCGCGATCGAGCTTATATTAAGTGCTTGGAAGCCTTGTGCGATGGCGCCAATGACGCGCTGATAGCGGTTCGTCTCGAACGACAACGCCCTGCATCACAACAAAACGTTGACTGGATTAATCGTCAACTTGGCAAAGTAGATGCTGCACTGTCTGAAATGAGCAACAAACTAGGCGAACAGTCATTTTTTGCAGGCGTGAATTACTCTTTAGCTGACATTTGCGCTGGCTGTTTATTGGGTTACCTTGACTTTAGATTTCCAGAAATCGAGTGGCGAGAGCCTCACGCCAATCTTGAGGTGCTTTATAAAAAACTCATGGCACGTCAAGCTTTTATCGATACAACACCGACTTAACTCTATACATTTATTTCAGTGCTGCCATGAATGATGCCGCCACCTAAACAAATTTCACCGTCATACAACACAACTGACTGACCAGGGGTAATAGCCCATTGTTGTTGTTTAAACGCAACTACAACTTTCTCTTGAGCTACATAATTTATGTTGGCTTGCACATCGTCTTGCCTATACCTGACTTTAGCCGTTAAGTTCTCATGGCATACTGGAAAGTGGCCCGAAACCCAACTGGGTTGTTCGGCGACCAGTTGTTGCGCCAATAGCCACGGATGATCGTGCTCAGCGACCACATACAAAATATTATTTTTTAAATCTTTGCGGGCAACATACCAGGTTGGCCCTGACCCATCGGCTTGTTGATAACCTTTAACACCACCGATTCCTAAGCCTTTACGTTGCCCCAACGTGTAAAACGACAAGCCTTGATGTTGCCCCACCGAAACACCAGAGTCAGTCAACATAGGCCCAGGATTACTGGGCAAGTAACGATTCAAAAACTCACGAAAAGGACGCTCACCAATGAAACAAATGCCGGTTGAGTCTTTTTTTGCCGCATTGGTCAGATTTAATTTTTGAGCAACCTCTCGAACTTGCGTTTTGCGCCAAGTTCCTAATGGAAACACAGACCTAGACAGCTGAGACTGATTTAATCGATGCAAAAAATAGCTTTGGTCTTTTGTTTCGTCAACCGCTTTAAGCAACTGCACTGACTCACTGACTGGGTCATGCCTAACTTGAGCATAATGCCCTGTCGCAATTAAGTCAGCGCCGAGCGAAACGGCATGATCTAAGAACGCTTTAAACTTAATTTCAGCATTACACAACACATCAGGGTTTGGAGTGCGACCCGCAGCATACTCTTTTAAAAACTCAGCAAAAACCCGGTCTTTGTACTCAGTCGCAAAGTTAACGGCCTCAATATCAACCCCAATTTGATCGGCCACACTCACTGCATCAAGCCAATCTTGCCGAGTCGAACAGTATTCACTGTCATCGTCGTCTTCCCAGTTTTTCATAAACAAACCAATTACTTCATAGCCTTGTTGTTTGAGCACCCAAGCCGCTACAGACGAGTCTACGCCACCCGACATGCCAACAATAACTCGCCTACCCGCACCAATTTGTTCATATTCCATATTGTCTATTGTAGAACGATGAGGTTTTTCATTCACCAAAAGAGTCTTTACGAGCCTCGTATGGTGTATAAACCCTTACAATTCAGTCATAATTAAAACTTTTAAATAATAAGGGAGAAACCGATGAAAATCGGCATTCCATTAGAAACCCAACATGGCGAGACGCGCGTTGCTGCAACGCCTGAAACTGTGAAAAAATTTATCGCAGCCGGCCATACAGTGGTGATTGAAAAATCAGCTGGAAAAGCGGCTTCTTTTATGGATCGTGCCTACGAGGAAATGGGTGCGACTTTGGTTGATGCGGCTGAAGCATTAGGCGCAGAACTGGTATTAAAAGTTCGCGCACCCGCCACCACTGAATTAGCGCACATGAAAAGTGGTAGCGTGCTACTTGGCATGCTTGATCCATTTGACGCCGTCGGTGTTGAGGCCATGGCTAAAGCGGGCTTAACCGCATTTTCACTCGAAGCAGCACCCCGTATTACTCGTGCGCAAAGCTTAGACGTTCTGTCTTCGCAAGCTAACTTAGCAGGTTATAAAGCCGTTCTATTGGCAGCTAATTATTATGGGCGCTTGTTCCCGATGATGATGACAGCAGCCGGTACACTTAAAGCAGCTCGTGCGGTCATCTTAGGTACAGGTGTAGCAGGCCTTCAAGCTATTGCCACAGCAAAGCGACTTGGCGCCGTGGTTGAAGCCTCTGATGTTCGCCCTGCGGCCAAAGAACAAGTTGAATCGTTGGGTGCTAAGTTTATTGATGTACCGTTTGAAACTGACGAAGAACGTGAAATCGCTAAAGGTGTGGGCGGTTACGCACGCCCTATGCCACCGTCCTGGATGGCAAGACAAGCGCTCATCGTGGCCGAACGCTGCAAGCAAGCTGACATTGTCATTTCAACCGCTTTAATTCCAGGTCGCCCTGCCCCGCAGCTCATTAGTGAAGAGACGGTACATGGCATGAAGCCTGGCAGTGTCATTGTTGACTTAGCGGTTGAGCGCGGTGGCAACTGCCCCCTATCTAAAATGGGTGAAGTGATTCAGGTTAATGGTGTGACACTCGTAGGCCTAACCAACTTACCTGGCATGGTTGCAACAGACGCCTCAGCGCTCTATTCACGCAACCTGCTCGATTTTATGAAACTCATTATCAATAAAGAAGCCGCACTTGAAATCGCACGCGAAGACGAGATTGTCAAAGCTTGTTTAATTTGTGAAAACGGCGACGTTTTAAGGAAATCGTAAATGGAAGCCATCAACCCAACCGTCTTTAACTTAATCATCTTTGTGCTGGCCGTTTATGTGGGCTATCACGTTGTCTGGAATGTCACCCCAGCTCTTCACACGCCTTTAATGGCAGTCACTAACGCAATATCTGCAATTATTATTGTTGGTGCCATGTTGGCGGCGGGCTTAACCGAAGGGGGTTTGGCTCGTGGCATGGGTGTGTTTGCAGTAGCGCTCGCAGCCGTCAACGTATTTGGTGGTTTTTTAGTGACCCGACGCATGCTTGAAATGTTCAAGAAAAAGCCCAAAGCGGCAAAAAAAGAAGGGGCTTAATATGATTTCAATCAATCTCGTCACGTTACTGTATTTGGTTGCGTCGGTTTGCTTTATTCAAGCGTTAAAAGGTTTGTCTCACCCTAATACCTCACGAATTGGAAACGCCTTTGGTATGGTGGGTATGATTATTGCCGTATTAACCACTGCGGCACTGATTGTTAGTTTAGCCCGTGAAGGCATGTCTTCCGTCGGTTTAGGCTATGTGTTGCTCGGCCTACTGATTGGTGGCACCATCGGCACCGTCATGGCAAAACGCGTTGAAATGACCAAAATGCCAGAGCTAGTAGCATTCATGCACAGCATGATTGGTCTATCTGCTGTTGCCATTGCCGTCGCAATTGTGGCCGAACCCCATGCGTTTGGTATTGTTGCAGCGGGTGAACCTGTGCCCACTGGCAATCGCATTGAGTTGTTTATTGGTACCTTTATTGGCGCCATCACTTTTTCAGGCTCAGTGATTGCATTTGGTAAATTATCAGGCAAGTACAAGTTCCGCTTATTTCAAGGTGCACCGGTTGTTTTCTCAGGTCAGCACATGATCAACTTGGCTATCGCACTGGTTATGGTGGCCTGCGGCATTTGGTTTGTCATCACCCAGTCTTGGACACCTTTTGTCATTCTGACTTTGCTAGCTTTTGTTTTAGGCGTACTCATCATCATTCCTATTGGTGGTGCTGACATGCCGGTTGTCGTGTCGATGCTTAATAGTTACTCAGGCTGGGCAGCAGCGGGCATCGGTTTCTCTTTAAACAACCCCATGCTCATTATTGCGGGCTCATTGGTTGGCTCATCGGGTGCGATTTTGTCCTACATTATGTGTAAGGCGATGAATCGATCATTCTTTAACGTGATTTTGGGTGGGTTTGGTGGCGCAACGGAAACCACTGCAGCGAGCGGTAGCCAAGAAGCCCGTAATGTAAAGTCAGGCAGCCCTGATGATGCCGCGTTCCTCTTAAGCAATGCTGAAACAGTTACCATTGTTCCAGGCTATGGTTTGGCTGTCGCCCGTGCGCAGCATGCCTTAAAAGAATTAGCTGAGAAACTCACAGAAAAAGGCGTAACCGTTAAATATGCTATTCATCCCGTTGCCGGTCGTATGCCTGGCCACATGAATGTGTTGCTCGCTGAGGCTGAGGTTCCATACGACCAAGTTTTTGAAATGGAAGACATCAACAGCGAGTTTTCTCAAACTGATGTGGTTTTGGTATTGGGTGCAAACGATGTGGTTAACCCTGCCGCCAAAAACGACCCTCAGTCGCCTATTGCTGGCATGCCTATTCTTGAGGCGTATAAAGCTAAGACCATTATTGTGAACAAACGCTCAATGGCTTCAGGTTATGCAGGTCTCGATAACGAACTATTCTATTTAGACAAAACCATGATGGTATTTGGTGACGCTAAAAAGGTCATTGAAGAAATGGTCAAAGCTGTTGATTAATTTTTAATTTTGCCTAGCTATAACCCAAGCTAGCTGAGAGCAAAGCTTGGGTATAGGGTTGCGTGGCACGTCTAGACCTTAGGTCTTGACGTGCCATTTTTTCAACGACTTCGCCTTGTCTCATGACCATCAGGTCATCACACATATGTGACACGACTGACAAATCATGGCTCACCAATACAAAGGTTAGATTGCGCGCTTGCCTTAATCGATCAAGCAGATTCAATACCTCTGCTTGAATCGAGGCATCGAGTGCTGAGGTCGGTTCGTCAAGTAACAGTATTTTGGGCTCAAGTATTAATGCACGGGCAATGGCCACCCTTTGACGTTGTCCACCTGATAACTGGTGCGGGTATCGAAAGCGAAACCCCAAACCTAAGCCCACATCAATCAATGCTTGTTTGACACGCGCATCAATCTGGTCGAAGCGATGAATGGCCAATGCTTCAGACAAAACGCGATCAACCGTATGGCGAGGGTGAAGCGATGCATAAGGGTCTTGAAACACCATTTGCACCTGACGATAAAAATCTAGCGTTAAGGGTCGTATTAAAGGCTTTTCATTCAAATGAATCGAACCCGTTACCTGCTTAACCAAACCACATATTGCTCTTAAAACGGTAGATTTGCCCGAGCCGCTTTCACCTACGATGCCAAAACTAGCCCCCTGACCAACCGAAAACGAAACGTCTCGAACGGCGTGAACAGGCTCTGAGCCTCGAGTGAAGGTTACACCCAAATTTTGAATGTCTAAAGCAGCGATCATTTAGCCCCAAGCCTCGTCACGCTGAAGTGTCGGCAAGGGTCTCATGTGGCCATCGATACGAGGCAAACAATTTAAAAGGCCTTGGGTATAGGGGTGTTTAGCGTTCATGAGCTCTGAAGCTTGAATTTCTTCGACAATGACACCAGCATACATGACTAACACTCGATCACAAAAAGACGATACCAAGCGTAAATCATGACTGATAAAAATAAGCCCCATGCCCCGCTCAATGACCAAGTTATCTAGAATTTTTAGAACCTCAATTTGCACGGTTACATCTAACGCAGAGGTGGGTTCGTCTGCTATTAAAAGCTCGGGTTCCGCAATAAGCATCATAGCGATCATGACGCGCTGCCCCATACCCCCTGACAGTTCATGGGGATAAGCGCCCATGACACGTTGCACATCATGAATTTGTACCGCTTCCAACATTTTTACAGATTTCGACTTGGCATGCGATTTAGACATTTTCGTATGAACCTGACAGGCTTCAACCAGTTGTTGAGACACCGTCATAACGGGGTTTAACGAAAATTTTGGGTCTTGCATCACCATTGATATTCTTTTGCCTCGAATGGAGCGCCAGCCTGAGGCAGAAAGTCGGCTTAAGTCGGTACCATCGAACTCAAGTCGATCGGCTGTCGCTTGGCCTGGTGAAGGCGTCAAACCCAAAATCGCACGACCCGTCTGAGATTTGCCTGAACCACTTTCACCCACAATACCGATTCTCTCGCGCCCCATTGAGAAACCAACACCCTTCACAACTTGCACAGGCCCCAAACGAGAGGGGAAACTGACACGAAGATTTTCTACATTCAACAAGTGGCTCATTTCAGCCCCTTGGGGTCAAGCACGTCGCGCAGACCATCACCCAACAAGTTAAAACCCAGCGACACAACTAAAATTGCAATACCTGGCATCGTGGCAACCCACCAAAAGTCGATCAAAAACCTTCGACCAGATGCAATCATCGCTCCCCACTCGGGCTCAGGAGGTTGCGCGCCTAAACCTAGAAAGCCCAACCCTGCAGCCGTCAAAATGATGCCCGCCATATCTAAGGTGACGCGAACAATCATGGATGACAAACATAAGGGCATGACATGACCCCGAATGATGCGTAACACCCCAGCGCCTTGTAGACGAATCGCAGCAATATGATCAGCTTGGCGAATCGTTAGCGTCTCGGCACGTGCCAAACGTGCGTATGCTGGCCAACTGGTGATGGCAATGGCGATAATGGCGTTTTCTATTCCTGGGCCCAATGCCGCCACAAAAGCCAACGCTAATATCAAACGTGGAAAAGCCAAAAAAATATCAGTGATACGCATCAAAACCGTATCAACCCAGCCCCCTAAATAACCCGCTGTCGTGCCAACGAGTAGGCCAATTGGCGTCGCAATGACGGCAACCAAGACAACAACCATGAGCGTTAAGCGAGAACCATAAATGACTCGACTGAGAATATCTCTTGCCTGATCATCGGTGCCCATCCAGTGGATCAAACTAGGCGGCAACAACCGTTCAGTTCTGAGGTCCCCACCTACCGTAGGGCTAAATGGTGCGAGCACATCAGCAAACACCGCTACAAAGACAAGCAAGAGAATGATTCCTAAACCGATCATCGCTAGACGATTAGCGCGAAGCGCCAACCATGTGCGGTAAGTTTGCCCAAATTTTGCCTGCCGAGCAGAGTCTGGTTGCTCAGATAACAACCATTCGCTGAGTGATGGCTTTTGGTTTTGACTCATGCGAAATTCCTGACGCGCGGGTCAAGTAAGCTATAGAGCACATCTGAAAAAAGATTAAGTACAACAAAAATCACCCCAATCAACAAGGTGCCGCCCAACACGGCATTCATATCAGCATTTTGAAGTGAATGGGTTAAGTATTGCCCCAAACCTGGCCAAGCGAAGACGGTTTCAGTTAAAACAGAGCCTTCTAAAAGACTGGCGTATGACAACGCGATCACGGTCACGAGAGGCACCGCAGCGTTACGCAAGGCATGAAACCATATGATGCGCCATTCGGGCACACCCTTAACGCGTGCGGTGGTCACATACTCTTGAGTGAGTTCGCTCAGCATAAAGCTTCTTGTCATACGACTAATGTATGCCATTGAGTAATAACCCAGCAACGAGGCAGGCAAAACAATATGAGAGACTGCACTTTTGAAGGCGTCCCATTGCCCCTGCATGGCACTATCAAGCAGTATCAGCCCTGATACTCGCGTAATGGAGTATTCGTAAGCAATATCGATACGACCTGGCCCAGACACCCAATCTAGTTTGACATAAAACAACAAAAGCCCTAACAGACAAAGCCAGAAGATAGGGGCTGAATACCCAACTAAACCGACCACCCTTACGACTTGGTCGATCAGTTTGCCATGTTTGACAGCTGCTAAAACGCCCGCCGGCACCCCCAGCAATGTTCCAAACAACAGTGCAAGCGTGGCCAGCTCTACCGTTGCTGGAAACACACGAGCAAGGTCTTCAGAAATTTCTTTTTTGGTCAAAATTGACGTACCAAAATCACCTAAAGCCACTTTTTTAATATAAATATAAAACTGTTCATATAGAGGCTTATCAAGCCCAAGCTCTATATATGCTTTATCGTAAGTAGACTGGGAAGCACGATCACCCACAGCGGCTAACACCGGGTCGCTAGGTACAACACGGCCAATCAAAAAAGTGACTAACAGTAGGCCGGCTAACGTAATGGCTAACGTTGATAAAAGCCGGCCCAATATGGTTAAAGGTCTAAGCAACTTTAATACTGAACGTGACCAACTATCTTTCATTACTTCGTGACAAATTGAAGCGAATTAGTATTGAAAGATGGGCCTATGATAAAGTTTTTAACATTTGATTTTGAACCGAGCACTTCGATTTCTTGAAACATGATCACAAAGGGTGAGTTTTTTTGCTGGTCTCTTTGTAAATCAAGATACATTTGCTGGCGTTTAGACGCATCCGTTTCAAGAACCGCTTTGTCAGTCAACGCTGTCATGTCAGGAATGTTCCAAGCATTGCGCCATGCTAAAGGCTTGGCACTGGCACTATCAGAGTTGTCAGGGTTTCTTGCAAAGGTATCAGCATTAGATTGGGGGTCTTGGTAGTCTGGGCCCCAACGGCCGATATAAATATCATGTTTTCTGGCACGATATTTGGTTAGGGTCTGCTGACCGTCACCCGGTATGAGCTCAACCTTAATGCCCGCCATCGCCATGGTTTGCTGAATAGATTGGGCCAAACTCATGGTCTGAGCATCATTTCGAGTGTCCATCGTGACGTCAAAGCCTTCAGACAAACCGGCCTCAGCCAATAGTTTTTTAGCTTTGTCCACATTTAAAGAAAAAGGGGTTTCATCTAGCGCACCAAACATGCCTTTTGGTAAAAAGGCTTGATGAACGGTGACTTTTCCTTTCATGATGGTGTCTGCAATGGCAGCGTAATCTACGAGATACTTAATCGCCTGACGAACTTGTGGTTTAGACAAGTAAGGGTTTTTTTGATTTAAACCCATGTAGTACGTCGCCCCTTTGACACCACTTTGAATATTAATATTAGCGTTTCTTTCAAGCGCTATGATTTGTTCGGCCTCTAAGTTTCTGGCAATATCAATATCGCCTTTTTCTAATAACAAACGCTGAGTGGATGATTCGGGCATATGACGATAAATGGCTCGAGTCATGGCTGGTTTTGAACCCGTAAAATGGTCATTTCGGTCAAGCACAACCATTTCGTTAGCACGCCAATCACGAATTTTAAATGGCCCAGAACCCGCATAGTTTGTTTTGAGCCAGTTGTAACCGAAATCACCCTCTTTTTCATGACTGGAAACCAATTTTTTATCAACGATTGAACCAACCGTTGATGTCAAGCTGTACAACAATAATGAGGGTGCATAAGGTTTATTCATTTCCAATTCGAATGACAATTCACCTGTTTGTCGAATTTTGGAATCGACATTTTCTGGCGTGAGCCCAAATTGAGTCAAAATAAAAGCTGGCGATTTATCGAGTTTTACTGCCCGCGTTAAAGAGTAAACCGCATCAGCTGCGGTTATCGGATTACCGCTGGCAAACTTGAGACCCGGTCGCAAGGTAAACGTAAATGTTTTACCGTCAGGCGACACAACCCAGCTTTCTGCAATAACCCCTAAGATGTCAGATACATTATTTAAATCAAACGTAACCAATGTCTGATAACTATTACCTAAAATTTCACCTGTACTAAATTCAAACGATTCAGCTGGGTCAAGGGTCATCATGTCGTCGATAGCCCAAGCCATCACCAATGTATTAGCAGGTGTTTTAGCCTGCGCAGAAGCGGCATAAGCAAAACCCATCATAATCAAAAGGAGTGATACAAACACTCTACGTATATTCGTTCTATTGATCATGTGGACAACCTATTATATTAATGCTGCATCAACAACTTCTACCCAATGACGCACGGGCGTATCGGTGCCCGACTGCAAATGACCTATGCAACCAATGTTTGAAGACAAAATCATGTCAGGCTTGGCTTTTTGAATGTGGCCTAATTTACGATCACGCAGTTTAGTCGCCATATCAGGTTGCAGAACCGAGTATGCACCCGCCGAACCACAACATAAATGCGTTTCGGCAAAAGGCGCTAAAGACATGCCAAGATCTGTAAAAAGTTTTTCTGACTGAGGCCTAAGACCTTGCCAATGCTGCAAGGTACAGGGCGGGTGAAAAGAAGAGGTTTGGGGCAATTTATTGGGGTCAATATGAGCTTTAAGTTCAGCCGCAATAGGCGCCACAATTTCTGCAATATCTACCACTTTATCACTGATTAATTTAGCTTTAGCGGCGTAATTCACATCGTGCCGTAAGTGATGACCATATTCGCGAACGGTTGCACCACAGCCCGACGCGTTCATCACGATACCCTCGACTTGGCCTGACTCAATGAGGGGTAACCATGCATCAATGTTGGCGCGCATATTTTTCAAGCCAGTGTCTTGATCGTCTAGGTGAAAACTCAGCGCCCCACAGCAACCTGAACCTGGAATAGTTTTAGAACCAATACCCAAACGGTCTAATACGCGCACCGTTGCCGCATCAATTGACGGCAACATACCAGGCTGTGCACAGCCCGCCAACAAGATGACTTGACGCGGGTGATGGGCAACATTGGGTAACACGCCCGCCTCTCTGCGAGCAACAACTTTACGTTTGATAGATTCAGGTAAAAAATTTCGAAGAGATTGACCCAATTTATACGCGACTGGAAAAAGCGGAGACGTCAACCCTTTTTTCAGAGCCGTACGCATTAAGCGTTGGCCAACAGGTCGTTTAACCTGCTCATCAATCATGTGACGGCCCAAGTCGATCAGATGCCCGTACTGAACACCCGACGGGCAAGTGGTTTCACAATTTCGGCACGTTAAACATTTATCTAAGTGCGATTGAGTTTCTAGGGTGGCGCCTCGCCCCTCAGCCAACTCTTTAATTAAATAAATTCGGCCACGCGGGCTATCTAATTCATCACCTAAAACTTGGTAAGTGGGGCAAGTTGCTGCACAAAATCCACAATGTACACACTTGCGCAAAATTTCATCAACTTCTTGACCGAGCGTTGTATTTTGAAGGGCTGGGGTTAAATTTGTTTGCATATCATCTTCTCACAGACCTAAAACCAATCGCCCGGGGTTAAACAACCCGTGCGGATCAAACTCATGTTTCAAACGTTTAACAATTTGGTAAATGTTAGGTGACATAGGCTGAAAGACACCGTCTGCAGGGCATTGATCTGAATGTTCACGTTTAAATAAAGTTGCATGACCTCGGGCTAGTGTAGCGGCATCACGAACGGCTTGAGGGGCTATATTGGACGCCAACCAACGCACTTCACCTGCCAAGTCAAAGGCAGTTGGCCCTAGATTCAAGGTGGGCGTGTTGGCCGCCACGGCTAAACGCCATAAAGGTCTGTGTGCAAAAAATTGAAACTGTTGTTCTTTGAAATCGTGCCACCATTGCTTGGCAACTTCAGCATCTAATAGCTGACCACCGAGCACTTTAGCAGCGTGTATGACAGCTGGCTCAGCACCCGCTAGACGAATAGAAAAGGTACCGTTTTTACCCTCAGCGTTTGGCAACCATGCGACGCATTTAATGGGTAAAGCCCGCGCACGAATACCTTTACAAAAGTCGAGGGCTTGTGTTTCGGTCATGTCAAACTGCAGCGTTTGATCACAACGCATGATGGGCATGACTTTAATTGAAACCCTAACAATAGCCCCAAAAATACCCAACGATCCGGTTAACAAACGAGGGATGTCATACCCTGCTACGTTTTTCATCACTTCGCCACCAAAGGTCAATACACGGCCTTCAGCATCTAACATCTGGGTGCCCAAAACGTGATGCCTAATTGGGCCCGCAACAAAACTATTAGGCCCAGACAAGCCGGCTGCGACGCAGCCACCCAAGGTTGCCTGATCACTGAACTCAGGGGAGTCAAACGGCATTGTCTGATTATTTTCAGCTAAAACAGCTTTTATCTCACTTATGGGAGTACCCGCCATAGCTGTCAACACAAGCTCGCTAGGCTCGTAGGTCACGATGCCTTGTAAGCTGGTCATATCTAATGCGACTGCCCCGTCTTTCAACTCGGTCTCAGGGTTGCCATAAAAGTTTTTACTACCCCCACCCCTTATGCGAATGGGTTTCAAACTATTGCGCGCAGCCAAAACCTGCTCAGCCATGTGGCTTAGTGAATAATTCATCATCATTAAAACCGTGGAATATCTGAAAAAGGAAGCTTGCCACCGTGAATATGCATTTTCCCGTACTCAGCACAGCGCGCCAAGGTCGGAATGACTTTTTCAGGGTTCAGTAAACAATCTGGGTCAAAAGCACGTTTAACAGCTAAAAAACTGTCGAGCTCGTCGCGCGAAAACTGAACACACATTTGATTAATTTTCTCAAGGCCTACACCATGCTCACCCGTAATAGTGCCGCCCACTTCAACGGACAACTCAAGAATCGCCGCGCCAAAATCTTCGGCACGCTTAACCTCGTCAGGGATATTTGAATCAAACAAAATTAAGGGGTGCAAATTACCGTCACCCGCATGGAAAACGTTGGCACAACGCAGGTTGAAAGTGGTTTCCATTTCAGTTATGGCCGTTAGCACCCGAGCTAAATGGCGACGAGGAATCGTACCGTCCATACAGTAGTAGTCGGGTGAAACACGACCCGCTGCTGGAAAGGCATTTTTGCGGCCAGCCCAAAACAATAAGCGTTCTTTCTCGCTTTTTGAAGTTTGCATACGGGTTGCACCGGCTTCGTTAAAAACCGCTTCCATGCGAGCAATTTCGTCACTCACTTCTTGTTCGGTACCATCAGACTCGCACAATAGAATGGCTTTTGCCTCAGTGTCGTAACCCGCTTTCACAAACGGTTCAACCATTTGTGTGGCACGTTGGTCCATCATTTCGAGGCCTGCCGGAATGATGCCCGCACCAATAATTTTCGAAACTGCGTCACCTGCTTTTTCAATATCATCAAAACTGGCCATAACAACTTGTGCCAATACGGGCTTAGGCAACAAACGCAAGGTAACCTCTGTGACCACACCAAGCATACCTTCAGAACCGACAAAAACAGAGAGTAAGTCGGGCCCCGCAGCATCGGGCGCCTCAGAGCCCAGTTCAACGATATCGCCACTCATCGTGACCACTCGAACTTTTAAGACATTGTGAACCGTTAAGCCATACTTTAAGCAATGCACGCCACCTGAGTTTTCAGCAACGTTGCCGCCAATTGAACATGCGATTTGACTGGATGGGTCGGGTGCATAATACAGACCAAGATGTGCCACGGCCTCAGAGACGGCTAAGTTTCTGACACCAGGCTCAACAACCGCAATGGCTGCCTCAGCATCGATAGATTTAATTCGGTTAAATTTTGCTAACCCCAGCAACACGCCTTGGGCATGAGGCATAGCACCACCCGATAGCCCCGTGCCAGCCCCTCGAGCCACAATGGGTACATTTAGATTTTTACAAATACGTAATACAGCCTGAATCTGAACCTCTGTTTCAGGCAACACCACGACCATTGGTTTTTGACGATATAAAGATAAACCATCACACTCGTAGGGTCGCAACTGCTCGTCTCGGCTCAAAATGCAATGCAGGGGTAACACCCCTTTCAATGCGATTAACAGCTCACCAGAATCAGCAGATTGGTTGTTTTGTACAAATGCTTGTTCAACAGGTGTATTCATAAAAGTCTCTTTTTAAACATATCGTAACCATACCTGATCAGCGACCTTTGCAACAGAGCAATAACCCCAAAATTACCCTTTACTTTCCAGAGGTTAATACGATGCGACGGCGTTCGCCGACTGCTTTAGCAAGCCCTCTTAGCAAGTCTTCAGATGTGTTCCAATCAATGCAACCATCAGTAATACTCTGACCGTATGTCAAAGGTTGACCTTGCACGTGATCTTGTCGACCGGCGAGCAAATTACTTTCAACCATAACACCGACAATTCGCGTATCACCCGAAGCAATTTGTTGCCCAATGCTGGCACAAACCTCAGGCTGATTTTCTGGTTTTTTAAGGCTGTTGGCATGACTTGAATCGATCATAATGCGTTGAGCCAACCCCGCTTTAGCCAATTCGTCACAAGCGTTTTGTACGCTGGCCGCGTCGAAATTTGGGGTTTTGCCGCCACGCAAAATAACATGACAATCTTCATTACCTTCGGTAGACACAATGGCCGAGTGCCCGCCTTTTGTCACAGATAAAAAGTGATGCGGTTGCGAAGCCGCCTTCATGGCATCTACTGCAATGCGAATGTTGCCATCTGTGCCATTTTTAAAACCTACCGGGCAAGACAGACCTGACGCCAATTCGCGATGCACCTGGCTTTCTGTTGTGCGTGCACCGATGGCGCCCCAAGAAACGAGATCAGCGATGAACTGAGGCGTGATCATGTCTAAAAACTCGCAACCGGCTGGCAAACCCAGTTCATTCACATCAATCAGCACCTTTCGTGCGAGACGAAGGCCTTTATTAATTTGAAAGCTACCATCCATGTCAGGGTCGTTAATGAGCCCCTTCCAACCCACTGTCGTACGTGGTTTTTCAAAATAGACACGCATCACAATTTCAAGATCGTTTTTAAGCTCATCACGCAAGACTTTTAAGCGTTGCGCGTACTCAAGCGCAGCGACTGGATCATGAATGGAACACGGGCCAATCACGACAGCCAAACGATCGTCCATACCGTGCAAAATACGATGAAGGGCTGTACGCGACTGAAACACCACTTGCGATACATGCTCTGACGTTGGCAACTCTTGCATCGTGTGTGAAGGTGGGGTCAGTTCTTTGATTTCACGAATTCTTAAATCATCAGTATTGTGTGGCACGAAATGCTCCTGGGTGGCTAATTATCAAGATTGTATGGGGTACTAAATTATGCAAAAAAAAACCGCCAGCTAGGTTGGCGGTTTGTTAGATTCGGTTTTTACTTTACACTGCGCGCAACCTATTCTCCGCCAATTTGAGGGGAAAACCATAAAAATAAAACCAGAAAGGCTGTGAGACATATTTCATATTCAATGAATTTACCACAAATATCAAAAAATAATTTTTCTAAAACTAGAAAATTGATTTCAACAGCGACCTAAACCGTGCTGTAACCTGATATAAACTCGACGACTTCGCCCTGCTCATTCATCATTTGGCGTTTGATCGTTCCAATGTCGCCCCCATATACGTGAATACTAATTGAGGGTGCATACTCGATGTGATTGGCTACTTTATGCCAATCGCCAACTGTTGGCGAAACGGCTTCAACTTGCCCTGACTTCAAAACATGAGATACACCTTGAGGTTTAGGTTGACCATCGATCAATTCAAACTCATCACAAAGTTCAGCCCCTCTGAGCACGCCTACTAAACCCCAAACTGAGTGATTATGAACAGGCGTTTTTTGCCCAGGGCCCCAAACAAAGCAAACGACTGAATAACGGTTTGACGGGTCTTTGTACAAAAGATTTTGTGCGTAACTTTCAGCACAGGGTTGTGCACAGTCATCAGGCAACCAACTGTCGTCAGAGATCAGTTGCTTTAAATGAAGACTGGCCTTTGAAAGAATTTCACTCTCAACCTCTGTGACGGCTACAAGTTCATTCATCGATTGAATAAACGAGCTAAATTGCCCCACGTCTTTTTCGCATACTTTTTCATAATTAGTCATTTTGGTCATCTAAGCCTCATCATCATTATTCGAATTATATTTTGCATGCCGCATTATTTACTTGTTCGTTTCACATACTTGTCACAAGTGATGTCACGTTCTTTCAAATATTCCTCACGAACCGTTGACATAATTTAAGAGACGCTCTTTCAGACCCAATCGCGTGGCAGACCTCACTAAATTAGACAAATCAGCGTCTTGATCAGCTTTGGTGTGGCCTAAAACTTGATAAAGGTGAGACTGAGTCGGTTGGTCTAATGCGATTGATTTCTCAACTGCTGAGCCGATGACTTCAGGCCACTCATTAGCCTCAACACGCGCCTGTACAAAATTCATTTGAAAAGCTTGGTCACAATCAAAACTATGCGTCACTTCTAAAATTCTGCGAGCCGTTTCATGGCCAACAATCTCTGCAAAACGTCGCGTACCTAAAACCAAACCAAACTTCAGGCCTGGCATTCTAAAAATAACGTCTGCAGCCGCAACACGCTCTTTGCAAGCCGCAAGAAGGTCTACCCCTGCGCCAAAAACCTTGCCATGCGCAAGCGCCAACGTTGAGCAAGGCGAGTTCCCGATAGTTTGCAATAACAGTTCGACCCTTACAAACCGCAGAACCAAATCAGCTTCACTTGTATTGGCTAAATTTGACAAATCGAAACCAGCACAAAAACTTTTGCCCGCACCTTTAAAAACCAACAGACGGGCACCCTGTGCGTGCGCCTGGTCGACTGCCATTTGCAGTGCATCGACCAGCTCGCTAGACAGGGCATTTAGTTTATCTGGGCGATTAAGCGTTAAAACCCAAGTGTCACTATTTCGTTCAACTATAACAAGCGGGTTCATGTTTAGGAAACCTTTTTAGTCAAAGCACCTAGTGCACTCAGCGCACCCAGAGCACCCAGCACTTCATCGTTATGCTCACCTAGCGCAGGCGGGCGGCGACGAATGTTCAAGGTTTTAGAATCTATACGCACCGGGGAGCCAAATGTTTGAGTCTGCACACCATTGGGCAAATCAATGGGCTGCACCCAATTCATATAATCAACTTGCGGGTCTGAAAGAATCTGCGAATAAGAATTAATTGGAGCACAAGGCACGCCCGCCAGATTAAAGCGTTCTAGCCAGACTGCCGCATTTTCATGGGCAAACTCTTGCTCAAGAATGATCAACAAATCGTCTTGGTACCGGGCTCGATTGGTTGGGTTTGTAAAGCGATCATCTTCTAATAAATCTTTTCTATTGATTGTTTCGCATACGGAACGCCATAACGCATTGTTGCCCGCAGCCATGCCAAAATAGTCATCTTTGGCTCTAAATACACGATACGGGGCATTCCTAGGGTGAGCAGAACCCAGTTTGACGGGGTCACACCCACCACCAAAAAACTCTGATGTTTGTAACGCAGCTATGCCTAATGTTGCGCCCAACATCGATATGTCGAGTTGCTTGCCTTGACCCGTTTGCGCAACCTCACGCAGGGAAGCTGCAATTGAGAAAGCACCATACAGACCTGCCGTGAAGTCTGACACGGGCACACCACACTTAACAGGTGCGCCACCCTGCTCGCCTGTTACGCTCATTAGGCCACTCATGGCTTGAATCGTTAAATCAAAGCCACCCTCTTTGGCACGAGGGCCTTCTTGGCCATAAGCTGAAATGGAACAGTAAATTAATTTTGGGTTAATGCTTGACAGCGATGCGTAACCTAAGCCTAACCGATTCATCACACCAGGCCGATTATTTTCAATCAGCACATCGGCATCTTGAACCAACTGCTTGAACAACTCAACATCTGTTGGCAATTTTAGGTTTAGGGTAACGGAACGCTTGTTTCTGTTTAGAGACGCAAAATTTTCGCTATATCCATCCGTTAAGGGTGGCCAACTTCGTAAGGTATCACCCCCGTCTGGGTTTTCAACCTTAATCAGGTCAGCCCCCATATCAGCTAGCAACATGGCACAAAAAGGACCCGCGGCGACGTTACAGAGCTCAACAACTCTAATACCGGTAAGTGGCAAACTTTCTTGGGGTAATACTGTTTTGAGTGGCTCACTTGACATACTTAGCCTTTAAGCAGTGCCGCCCACTGTCAAGCCATCGATTCGTATCGTTGGCATACCCACGCCAACTGGCACACTTTGCCCCTCTTTACCGCAGGTACCCACGCCACTATCGAGCTTCATGTCGTCGCCAATCATTGAAACCCGCGTCAAGGCGTCAGGACCATTACCAATTAAAGTGGCCCCTTTAACTGGGTAAGTAATACGACCGTCTTCAATCATGTAAGCCTCAGAGGCTGAAAACACAAATTTTCCGCTTGTGATGTCAACCTGACCACCGCCAAAGTTAGCCGCGTACAAACCTTTTTTGACTGAGGCAATAATTTCTTTTGGTGACTCTTTTCCGCTCAACATAAATGTGTTGGTCATACGTGGCATGGGTAAATGGGCAAACGACTCACGGCGACCATTACCGGTTGGGGCTGTCTTCATTAAACGGGCGTTGTGAGAGTCTTGTAAATAACCTTTCAAAATACCGTCTTCGATCAGCACATTACGTTGAGTTTGATTACCCTCATCGTCAATATTTAGCGAACCACGGCGATCGGCAATGGTGCCATCATCAACAACTGTGACACCCTTGGCTGCCACCCTCTGCCCCACTCGCCCTGAAAAGACACTAGACCCTTTACGGTTAAAGTCACCCTCAAGACCATGACCCACGGCCTCATGTAAAAGAATACCTGGCCAACCCGCCCCAAGTACCACGGCCATTTCACCGGCTGGTGCAGGCTTGGCATCAAGATTGACCAATGCCTCATCGACGGCTTGCGCCACATATTGATCGAGAATACTTTCATCGAAATAAGCCAAACCGGTGCGACCACCGCCGCCAGCATGCCCACTTTCGCGGCGACCATTGCGCTCAACAATGACGTTTAACGATAAGCGCACCAATGGTCGGACATCAGCAGCCAAACGGCCATCGCTACCTAAAACCATTACGACGTCGTATTCCATGCCCAAACCCGCCATCACTTGAACCACATGCGGGTCACGCTGGCGTGCTTTTTTCTCTAAACGCTCTAACAGCTGAACTTTTTCAGTCGCATCTAATGTTGCCAAAGGGTCGATCGGTGCATAAAGGGTGCGACCCAATGTTTTAGAGCGTAAAGATGAGGGCACTTGGCGAGACTGACCTTGACGACCAATTTCGCGCACCGAACGCGACGCATTTAACAATGCATCAAGAGATAAGGTGTCTGAATAGGCAAAAGCAGTCTTTTCGCCTGATATGGCACGCACCCCCACACCTTGTTCGATTGAAAAGCTACCGGTTTTAACAATGCCTTCCTCTAAATTCCACCCTTCACTACGGGTATATTGGAAATATATATCGGCATAATCAATACGGTGATCGAAAATCTCGCCCAGTGCACGATCAAGATGCTCGTGTTTTAAACCCCAAGGGTCTAATAAAAGCGATTGAGCAGTTTCGAGGGGGGTTGATTCAAGTAAAGCTTGTGTCATGCTGATTCGCATCAAATAGGTTGTTAAAGATACTCATAGCTTACAACGATTGGCTTTGTTAATGACCGATACCCGCTACATAATTCGGTGTTTAAGCGCGGGTAAGGCCTGTCGAACCGTTTCAATGCAAGAAAGATCGACCTCACCACCGACCACACCGGGCCCCTCATCTAGTTGATTTATAACTTTTCCCCATGGGTCGATAAACATACTGTGACCCCAAGTTTTGCGACCATTTGTATGCACACCACCCTGAGCAGGCGCTAAAACATAGCATTGATTTTCAATGGCACGGGCCCTCAGCAATATTTCCCAATGGGCCTTGCCAGTCGTATAAGTAAACGCTGAGGGCACCACAATAAGGTTGACTGGCCCCATGGCTCTATATAACTCAGGAAACCGTAAGTCATAACAAATGGATAAACCCGTTTTACCCGCCGGCCCCTCAAACGTTCGCGTATCGTGACCCGCTAAGATTGTTTTTGACTCATTAAATGATTCAGTGCCACGCTCAAAACTAAACAAATGAACCTTGTTGTAATGGCATATATTCTCACCTTTATTATTAAATACAAGGTGAGCGTTGAATATTTTATGAGGGTTATTGGTTTGAATCGGAAGGGTACCGCCGCCAATGAATACACCCAATTCACGAGACAACTGACTTAAGAAGCTTTGAATAGGGCCATCATGTAACGTTTCAGAAACAGCCAATTTATCTTGATCGCTTAAGCCCATGATACAAAAATACTCTGGTAAAACAATATATTGAGCGCCAGATTCAGCTGCTTGTCTAATGAGTAACTGTGCTTGCTTTAAGTTTTCAGCCACATGTTCTGTTGAAACCATTTGTATCGCCGCGACTTGCACTTTAGATTTCATATTGTTCTCTATTAACGAATTTGGCTGTTAAAAACTAATTGTGAACGAAAAGAACCCTTTTAATTTTTACAATATTTAGCATGGCAGGGCCCATGTGGTTTGCAATATCTGCAAAATAAGTTGCATCACCATTAAAGCTTTTATCTCGAAATCCCACTGCTTTTGCAAGGCTAGTTTTTACAATTGCAGCGCTCACATCAATATGACCTGGCGCATATTGCGTGTCTAGCAATGAATAGGCAGGGCCCCAATTTTGATCGTGTGAGTGAATCATGTTGTACATA
>CALBMZ010000111.1 GCA_937896225.1 uncultured Alcaligenaceae bacterium
AAATATCTTGGCTCAACTTGAGTAACTGTCTATCTGAGTAACGTTGACTCATCAAAGAAAGCCCCAACGCTTTACCATCGATAGTTGCCAAGGGCATTGTTATTTGAGGCACTCCAGCCATTGATGCAAGGCTTAACAAACAGAGGGCGTTTGTTCGGTCTTGTTCGCTGCTGGCTTCCCCTTTTCTAGGAGCTAAATACGATACAGTTGGCATGCAAATGATTGAATGGTCTAGATAGTCATAAATTTTTTGTGCATTAATCAACATTGCATTTTTTGCATCGATTGCTTCTTTTTGATTAATTGTTGAAGCCCATTCAAATCTTTCTTTGATACCAGGCCCAAAGTTGGGTTGCACAGACTTTACCCATTCACCATGTGACTGCCATGCCTCAAAACCCTGAACTATTCGAAATGAATTTTGCCAATCTAGTAATTTATGATTAGAAAGATTTGTCGAAACTATCGCTGAAAAAAAAGAAGAAATTTTTTGATAAATGGGTTTTAAAACATCATCAAACTCGGGTCTTACTCTTGACCATAGGTCTTCAGGCAATGCAAGGGTGAGTTGCTTTGATTCAAGCTTGCATTGATCAGTGGGCAACAAAACCTCACCTACTTGCAACATGACCTCGGGGCTTTGAGAAACCCAACCTGGCACATCAAAACTTTGCGCAAGGGGCACTACCCCCTGAACACTTAAAACACCATATGAAGGCCTTAAACCCCAAAGTCCACAAAAACTGGCGGGTAACCTGATTGACCCTGCTGTATCAGTGCATAAAGCAAAATCACACAAGCCGGCTGCGGCCGACACCGCAGCCCCTGAACTAGACCCACCAGGAATACACTCAGGATTATGTGGGTTGACAGGTGTACCATAATGTACATTTTCACCCAACAAACTATAGGCCAATTCCTCTGAAATTGTTTTACCAATCACGCTTACACCAGCCTCTAAAACCAGCTTGACAACTTCAGCATGATTCTCAGGCACAGAATGGCTCATTAACCATTGCGGATTTCCAGCCCCCGTTGGGTGACCCGCTATGTCGAACAAATCTTTCACAGAAGCAGTCAACCCACTTAATCGGCAACCTGATTTACCTTCAATTGTGAAGTTACCTCTAGGTGTAAATGCATTCCAGTTCATATTGAATCTTATTTAAAGTTATTTGATTGTGAATTTTTTAACTATTTGATTTTAAATAGTTTCATGGCATTTAGACCTTCAATCAATTCCTTGTCATCTTGTGTCAAACCCGTAACGCCCGCAATCAGTTGGCGCGGAGTTTCTTCACCCATATCAAATGGATAGTCGGTACCCAACATGAAACGCTTGGCACCGTATCGATTGATAAGATTGCCTAATATTTGTGGATCATGGGTGATCGTGTCGAAAAAAACTTTTTCTAAGTAGTACGAGGGTTTCTTCTTAATAACCGTTCTGGCGTCGGGTCGCGCTTTCCATGCATGGTCCATGCGGGCCCAGTAACTCGCAAGAAAACCTCCCCCATGAGCAGCCAAAATTTTAAGTTTTGGGTGACGAGCGAGAACACCATCAAAGATTAAATGTGCGAGCGCTAAAGATGTATCAAAAGGGTTGCCAATGACATTATTAAAATAATGTTCAACCAATCGCTCGCCCTGACTAAAGCCCATTGGATGAAGAAAAACCACGGCACCCAATTCAGTCGCTTTGGCAAAAAACTTCTCTAGCCCAAGAGCAGGGTCAGTTAAATTTAGACCATTAACATTCGTACAAATTTCAACGCCTCGCAAGCCCAAATCTTTAACGGCATATTCAAGTTCTTTAATCGCTAAATCTACATTTTGCAATGGAACTGTACCCAAGCCTACAAATCGATCAGGGTTGTCAGCCACGACTTTTGCAATACTTTCGTTGATATCACGAGAAATGTTTGCACCCACATCTGGTTCAGTAAAATAGAAGTACTGAATGGGCGCTGGCGATAAGACCTGGACATCTACGCCCATTTTGTTCATATCTTTTAAGCGTTCAGTCACATTACTAAATTTTAGACCACGCTCTTTTATTTGACTTTGGTTAGTCATACGCGAAAGCTCAGTTGCAAAAACAGCCGTCGCGTCGTGCATGCCTGGTTTCAAATAAGCATACTTTGCATTCACTTCAGGGTTCAAATAGTGACAATGCGCATCAACCACCTTAAATTTCTTTCCTGAAACGTTAGCTTTCTTTTTAGAAGAAACGTTTTTTTCTATATTTTTTTTTAAACTAAACTTGTGAGTTGTCGCAGCCATGACTTGATGGCGATGTTTCGGATCTGAACAATCTGGGGAACATTTGTAGAACATGGTGACCTCAAATAAGCAATGAAGTATAGTAAAGTATCTTGAAAATTATTCAATATTTACATTTTATTTTAATTTGATTGATTTGAGTTGAATTTACAA
>CALBMZ010000112.1 GCA_937896225.1 uncultured Alcaligenaceae bacterium
GGGGTGTGTCACACCGATATTCATATCTCGCGAAACGATTGGGGAGGGGCTAATTACCCTGTCGTGCCCGGTCACGAAATCGTCGGTAAAGTTATAGGCTTGGGCATAGACGTGCACGACTTGCAAATGGGTCAACGTGTGGCAGTAGGCTGTTTTGTAGATTCGTGCCGTACTTGCTCGTCTTGCAAATTAGACCTAGAACAGTATTGCCTAAATGGCTTTACCGCTTCGTACGGCAGCCCAACTGAAGATGAAGGTGGCTTTACCTATGGCGGATACTCAGAGTCAATTGTGGCCGATCGCCATTTTGTTCTCACTGTGCCTGAAAACTTAGACCCAGCGGGTGCGGCACCCTTGTTGTGTGCTGGCATTACCACGTATTCACCTCTTAAACATTGGCAAATTGGCCCAGGAAAGACCGTTGGCATTATTGGTTTAGGCGGCTTGGGGCACATGGGCGTTAAATTTGCACATGCCATGGGTGCGCACACCGTCATGATCACGACTTCTGAGAAGAAGGGTGCTGATGCTAAAGCATTGGGTGCAGATGAAGTATTGTTATCAACAGATGAGCAGGCCATGGCCGCCATGACGGGTAAATTTGACTTCTTGCTAAACACCATTCCTGTGCAACATAACGCCAATCATTACATGGGCTTATTAAAAGTTGATGGCACTATGTGCGTGGTCGGTTCTATTGGGCCAACAGGCACCTTAGATTCGGCCCCCTTAATTTTTGGCAGAAAATCAATTGCCGGTTCTTTAGTGGGTGGCATTAAAGAAACCCAAGAAATGCTCGACTTTTGTGGCCAGCACAACATTGTGTCTGACATTGAACTCATCGATATGCAAACGATTAACGAGGCTTACGATCGCATGTTGAAAAGCGATGTTAAATATCGCTTTGTGATTGACATGAAAACCTTGCCTAAGGCTGCTTAACTATTGATTGGGTCATGTGTAATGGTTAGTTGAGCATGACACTTTGATTTTACGCGAGCATGCTAAGTAAAGCAGCAGGCTCGCGTCGAAGTATCGAACTTGCGCCAGACTGGCCAACATTAAAGAAATTTCGTTTAATAAGCATCTGGTGTAGCCTTGCAGATGCTGGCAAGCATCTAGCGTAAACACTTCCTAATGGCAGGTAGTGTTCAAGAATCTCATTAACCGCTTGCGTGCCATAACCACGCCCCTGAAATTCATGTTTGATAGCAATCATGGCCACTTCGACGCCTATATCGGGCGTACCAATTGCCGTTGTGATCACGGCAGCACCCACTCGTAAATCATTTAGGTAAATTACAAAAGCCTTTGTGGGAAATCCCCTTGGGTCACACTCTTTTTGAATACTGCAAATCAGGTAGTGTCTATAGGCTTCTTTTTCAAGCAAAATTTGCGGTTCAAAATGACCTTTTCGGGCACCATTTAAAGCCAAGCTAAAAATGAACCCTAGGTCTTTAGAGCTGGCTTTAACCCATTTGAGCGACATGACATGATAAAGAGAAGTTTAGGTCACGACATGATCACCCGTTACCCTGAAATCGCGCAAATCATAATACATACTCAGCCGTTCAATAATTGAACACATATCAAATTAATTTCGCTTTTACGTTCAATAAT
>CALBMZ010000113.1 GCA_937896225.1 uncultured Alcaligenaceae bacterium
ACCTAAAACGCTTAAAATAAAATCATGCAGGGGAACGATGCATTAAAAGACATTGTCCTATGAAAAGGTTTGAAGGTTATGGCATCAGAAAAAATAGAGCCGTCTAACGATCCATTGGTATCGGCAGAGGCTCTGACCGATAATATTCAAGAGGTGCGCCCCTTTGAATGGGTCGAGCCCGTCAAAAAAAAATATATTCAAACGTATTATTGGTTGCCTGCTTTAGTCGCTATAGACGGTTTGCTCTACTTGGCCCCATTGTTGTTGCGCTTTTTAAATGGTGAACATCTTCATTGGCAAAACTTAAATACATGGCGTGAAATAATCGAAAGTATTGGGTTATTGCAGTTGCCTCGTGTGGTGATTTCGGTTTCGATGGTTTTAATGGCGACTGGTATGTTGTACCGTGCCCGCATTGCATGGGTACTCGCCATGATTCTGACATTACCCATGATGGTCACTTCTTTAATAACCCATGGGCAACCCGATACATTCTTTTTTTACACACTAGCGTTACTATTTTTACTCAGTAACAATGGGCAAACGTTTAACCGTAGCAGCTTAGCGGCCAGCAGTTTGTTTGCGTTATCAAGCTTTTTGTTACTACTCTGGTACGCGTTTTTAGGTGCACTCTATTTGGGTGCACAGTTTGACCCCCCAATTCACGATTTAGTCACGGCCAGTTATTTTTCAATTGTGGCCATGTCTACAGTCGGTTTTGGCGATATTGTGCCGCTTACGCACACCGCACGCTTATTTACAATGTCAATTATTGTATTGGGCATCACCGTTTTTGCTACATCACTCGGCGCGGTCATTGGCCCAATTGTAGGCGGTGCATTAAAAAATGTTTTTCATCAAAAAGCGATGCGTTCCATGAGAAAAGATCATATTATTTTATGTGGCAACAGCCCTTTTGCTGTGAATGTTTATACAAGTTTGATTGCAAAAGGTCGCCCCGTTACCGTTGTTGTACCGCCTGATAAACCGCATCGTTACCCGCCGAGTGCCGATATCGTTGAAGGCGATGCATCGGGGCGTAGTGTCCTTGAAGAGGCGGGCGTAGTTGATGCCAAATATGTATTGGCAATGCGTATTGATGACGCTGAAAATGCATTTGTTGTTTTAGCGGTGAAAGAAATCAAACAATCTAAAGCCCGCACAATCGCCATCGTAAACGCTAACGAAAACCTCGAAAAAATACGAGGCGTTCATCCAGACTTGGTGCTGTCACCATTAT
>CALBMZ010000114.1 GCA_937896225.1 uncultured Alcaligenaceae bacterium
CGTCTGACATAATGATTAAAAACGCATTGATACTTTAAATAAGAGAGCGATTTATGGCTGATTCACAACCTACTTCGACCGCGTCACCCGAGCAGGGAGAAGCGCCGTATGTTTACCGTCATCTTGATGCGCTGATAGAGCGTGCCCGACAAGTTGGCCCGATTCGTGTGGCCATTGCTTACCCATGTGATGTTGCATCGATTGAAGCAGCCATTCAGGCACACCAAGCAGGTTTAATTGTGCCCATTCTGGTTGGCCCCACTGCACGCATTCAACAAGTCGCTGAGTCTGCCAAAATTGCTTTGCACGGCATCGAAATTGTCGATACCGTTGACGACCCACGTACCGCTGCAGATATAAGCGCCGCATTGTGTCGTGATCAAAAAGCCGAAGCGCTTATGAAAGGTAGTTTGCATAGCGACGAGTTACTGGGTGCTGCCGTATCGCGTGAAGCAGGTTTACGGGGGTCGCGTCGTGCCAGTCACTTTTTTGTGATTGATGTACCCACATTAGATCGGCCGTTAATGTTGAGTGACTGTGTGGTGAACATCACCCCAGGTTTAATGGAAAAGCGTGACATTATTCAAACGGCTATTGATATGGCCCATGCCTTGGGCATTGCCATACCTAAAGTTGCTATCTTATCGGCGGTTGAAACCATTAACCCGGCAATGCAATCAACACTAGATGCCGCAGTGCTTTGCAAAATGGCAGACCGTGGTCAAATTACGGGCGGTATTCTCGATGGCCCATTGGCTTTTGACAACGCCATTTCAAGTGAGTCGGCTCGTAATAAAGGTATCGTTTCAGCCGTTGCAGGCCAGCCCGACATTTTAATTATGCCCAATCTTGAAGCGGGCAATATGGTTTACAAAGAGTTAGTCTACATCGCTCACGCAGAATGCGCGGGGCTGGTGTTGGGTATGCGCGTACCCATTATTTTAACGAGTCGCTCTGATTCGGTCATGAGCCGTATTGCATCGTGCGCCCTTGCGGTTTTAAAAAGCCGACCAACGCTTATCAACCACGGTTAATTAGAAAAAAATGAATTCACCTCAAAACGGTCCTACTGTAGGTAGCTACATTTCAGGACGCTTAGCCTTAATTCCAGGTATTGCTTTATCTGGTTTGATTGCATTAGCGGCAACATTTGTGTCTGACTTACACGGTGGCCCGCAGTTGCTGTTTGCTTTGTTTTTTGGGGTGGCGTTTCACTTTTTAAGTTTTGAACCAAAGTCTAAACCAGGTATTGAGTTCTGCGCGCGGGGTGTTTTGCGACTGGGCGTAGGCTTGCTAGGCGCCCGAATAACAGCCGATCAGATTGCCGGCTTGGGTTGGACAACGGCACTCATCGTCATTGGCGCAGTAGTCACCACATTGCTTTGTGGCGCGTGGCTAGGTAAAAAATTAAATATGACGCGTGCGCAAGGTGTGTTGTCAGGTGGCTCAGTTGCCATTTGTGGTGCTTCAGCAGCGTTGGCTATTTCTGCCGTCTTACCTCGTGACAAAGACAGTGACCGTTTTACCTTGATGGTCGTGGTCACCGTCACGGTATTGTCAACGATAGCGATGGTTGTTTACCCACTGATTGCGCGGGCTTTGTCATTACCGCCTGAATTGGCTGGTTTGTTTTTAGGTGGAACGATTCATGACGTTGCTCAAGTGGTCGGTGCGGGTTACACCATTGACCAAGCCACTGGCGATTACGCCACCATTGTGAAGTTGTTTCGTGTCTCAATGTTGGCTGTGGTGGTTGTCGTGGTGTCGGCTATTTTTAAAACACAGCGTGAAGCCATTGCGTCAGCTCACCATGCTAAAAAACCGCCACTTGTGCCCTGGTTCTTATGGTTGTTTGTGGCGCTGGTGATTATTAATTCGCTTGGTGGCTTGGCCCCCATGGTGCAAACCCAGCTGGTTGATTTGTCACGCCTTTGCTTGGTGGTTGCCATTTCAGCTTTAGGTTTAAAAACTTCTTTCAAACAACTGGCTAAGGCCGGTTGGCGACCCTTTACATTGTTATTGGTTGAAACCTTATGGATGGCTGCGTTTGTGTTGGTGGCGATTGAATTGTTGTGACATGAACAAGCCGTTAATCCGTTCGCTGCCATGGCATATGCTGAGCCTAGTTGCGAGTCCGGTCGTTTTTTCAAAAAATAACCTTTAAACTTTTTCAGCTGACAACGGGTGCCACATAAGGGAACCGTGCACGACTTTTGGTTGCAACAGTGCCCTCAGCGTCACCACTTCCACGAACAAAACGAGAGTGATCGTTCGGCTGCGCTACCCAAGACCAGTTGTTATTTTGTTTAGACTGAGCTGTAACGGCATAAATGAGCTGGCGCTCGCTTTGGCTTTTGAGCACAAGTTGGTTGATTTCCTCTGGATTCCAGTCTGCAAGAAGTAAAGTTTTAAGCTCTTCTTCCTGCTTGTTGAATTCTGGCGTTCCAGCTAAGTTATCCAGCTCAAGTGGATCAACAGAAAGGTTGTAGAGTTGGGGTGGAAAGCCATGTGTATAAATGTACTTTAGCCCCCCAGAGCGAATCATGCGACAAGGCACACAGACGCCCATATCACTATATTCAGAGATCGCCACGTCACGCCATTTGGCGCCGTCTTTTTCAATTGCTAAGCGTAGGCTTTTACCATGAATAGGACCGCGCATTTCGGGTGTGTTACCGTCAGAAGCCACGTCAAGAATGGTTGGCAATAAGTCAACCAGGGAAACTACTTTATCTACTTCACCCTGATGATTCCAACCTGCCCCGCTAATAAGTAACGGCACACGAACTGCATCTTCAAAAAATGTTTGTTTAAACCACATTCCTCTTTCGCCCAACATTTCGCCATGATCGCTTGTGAATATGATTAATGTGTCTTCAGACAATCCTGTCTGTTTGAGTGTTTCCATTAGACGCCCAATTTTGTCGTCTATATAGCTGATCATTCCGTAATAAGCATGCCGAGCATTTTGTACATGATGCGGCTCAACATGGTATTTATCTCTACCGTGGGAGTAATAAAGCCACTCACTGTGCTTGTCGAGTTGTGTCAATGGTAGTGGCCCGACCTTCGGTGCGTCAATGCTGTGGTGTTGATAACGATTCCAGTGCTCTGCAGACGCTGTAAAGGGTGAGTGTGGATGCGAAAAAGACACAGTCATGAAGAAAGGTATTTGCTCAGTGCGACGGGCCAAATCAAACAGTTTTTTTTGCGCGTAAAATTCAGTTTCATCATCATAGTCAATCTGCAAACTTCTCTTACAAGACCCCGCCTCTAGAACAGCTCGCATGCTGATACCTGTTGGTGCATTGCGAGGCCCTTGGGTCCAGTCTGGAACCCAAGCAAAGTCAGCAGGATAAATATCTGTTATGAGGCGCTCTTCGAATCCATGAAGTTGATCCGGTCCAACAAAATGCATTTTTCCACAAAGGATCGTTTGGTAACCCAGTTGCCTCAAGTAGTGAGCCACAGTCGGTGTCGCCGAACTGAATTCGCTTGCATTATCGTAAGCGCCAATTGAATGAGGAAGACGCCCGCTCAACATTGCGTATCGGGATGGTGCACAAATTGGATAATTACAATAAGCTTTTTTGAATACGCTGCTACGTTTGCCTAATGCCTCAAGATGCGGTGCCTTGACAATGCTATTTCCATAGGCTGGCAGAAAGCTCGCATTGAGTTGATCAGCCATAATTAAAATAATATTTGGGGAGTTTTTCATCGGTACTATCCTAATTGGTACACTTATGCAGCCGAATTTCAACTAGCCTATGCAAGGTTACCAAATGAAAAGTCTAGCTACTCATTGAGACTTCTCATTTGGCATAATACAAATCCTAAAACAAGAAACAGCTACCCAATCAGTTAGTTAATAGCCAGATTTAATTTATCAACTAGTTTCTTGAATTCTTCGTATTGTTTACCCACAAAAACTTTAGTGTTAGCGGGGCTTTGAATATCAGGAATTGATCCGAGTTTTTTTGTTGCCTCGATCCATGAAGGATCAGTTTTTAGTTTTCCTAATACCGCCACCCATTTGTCGACTACGGGTTTAGGTAGGTTTGGCGGACCATATAAAGCACTCCAGCCGACAACCGCTTCAAGACCAGGGTAGCCCAGCTCAGCTACTGTTGGTACAGATTTAACAATTGGATCTCTTTTGGGCGAAGTGACAGCCAACGCACGCAACTGACCCGATTCAATGCCACCCATCACACCAGATAAGCCTTGAAACATCATGTCAACGTGCCCACCACTGACCGCAGCCATTGCATTACCACCCCCTTTATAGGGGATGTGCTTTAGTGAATCAGCCGACACACCGATTTCATTTAACATCATCAACATGCCAAAGTGAAGAAGTGTACCAACACCTGTACTGGCATAGCTTAACTTCTCACCTGATTTAATAGCTGACACCAACTCTTGAAAAGTTTTGTATTTTGATTTTTCATTAACGACTAGAGCAAAATTGTTAAGTTCTAGTAGACCAAGAAAAGTAAACTCATCCCATTTGTAAGGGGTTCGTTTATTAATTGCTGGCACAGCAGCTTGTGAGCCAACGCGTGCCAATAACAGTGTGTATCCATCAGGCGAACTTTTGGCTACAAAAGTTGAACCTGTTACACCTGCTGCACCAGCGCGATTCACAACAACGACTGGCTTATCGATAAAAGAAGTAACATTTGATGCCAAAGTACGGGCAGCGAGATCAGCTAAACCACCTGGTCCATAGGGTGATACAAGCGTGATAGGTTTATTTGGGTAGTCTGCCTGAGCTAGACCTGATAAAGTCATAAAAGCTATGCCTATAAGCGCGCTTTTTAAAAAATATCTGACATGATTGATCATTATGTATTCCTTTTAAAGTCGATCAGTTGTATTTGAGTGATCGTTATAAGTTTTTAATGAATGCTCACCTTATGAAGCCAATAAAAATATTACAGTTTTTAAATAGCAC
>CALBMZ010000115.1 GCA_937896225.1 uncultured Alcaligenaceae bacterium
AAACCAATATATAGAATCAGTGCAACTAAGGTGATGGCTGAAAACCAAATATCGTAAAAAATGGCAAAGTAACCCAACACCAGTACGAATTCGACGAGGGTCGGGAAAATGCTGTAGAGCGAAAATGACACAAGTGACTGGATAGCCCGTGTACCCCGTTCAATATCGCGACTGACCCCACCAGTTTGGCGTGCTAAGTGAAACCTGAGTGAAAGTTGATGTAAATGTTGGAACACATTTAAAGCAATTTCTCGTACGGCATGTTGTGTGACGCGAGCAAAAAGGGCTTCTTTTAATTCATTAAAAAGCGATGTTGCCAAGCGAAGTGCACCGTAACCCAAAATAATACCAACGGGCACCACCAATAGCATTTTGGTACTGTTGTTGGGTATATCTAGCGCGTCAATTAAGTGCTTCAGCGTAATGGGTATACCCAAGCCTGCAAATTTTGCGATCACCATGCACAACATCGCTAATGCTACCCGACCTTTAAAGGTCATTAGGTAGGGCACAAGTTGTTTTAAGGTTTGCCAGTCGCTCTGGGAAGGTTGATGGTTAGTTTTTGTTTGGGGCCCAAAACTTCTCATGGGTAATCTCGATCTAGCAAAAAATAAGGTGAGGCCGATGAGGGCAAATTTTTTAAAACTTTTCAATCATTTTAATCATTTCAATCAGTTAAACTCAGCGCTATGAGCGCTAAGCTATTGATGATCAATATTAAAACCCAAATATCAACAACTTTCGAACAAAAGCACCGTTTATTTGGCCCTATCCGTTCGCCTGTTGCACTGTCAAGCGTCAACTTCAATGGGTTGTATTGGGGTGGCATTGCGTTAGGTTTGGTATTGGCTTGGTGGTTTGCTACTCATCAAATCGTCGATGGCGACCAACAACAAATGCTCCTCAATGGTTATATGGGGGCGTATTTAGGCCAATGGTCTAGTTTTGGAAATGCCGCCAGTGTAGTGGGTAATGTGCCGGGTAACCTTTTAGGGTTGGTGGTGGGAGCGCCTCTTTTAGTTTGGGATTCCCCTTACTCACCCATGGCTTTTTTGATTCTTACGCGATTAGTTGGGTTTTTGCTGTTTGATTCTTTAATCAAGCAAGTTTTTACAAAAAATGATGGCTCGGCACAACTCACTCGCTTAACCTTTTTATTGCTATGTTGGTTAAACCCCTGGTTTTTATACGAAACGTTACTCTATAACCCGTCGTATTTGTTTTTTTGTGCCGCACTGCACTGCTGGTCGGCTTGGCATTTACGGTTGAATCGTGCATTTTTCATGACGATTTTGCACGTCTTGGCAATCGGTTTAGCCATGCAGTTGCATTATTCTTGGCCACTTCTAGTCATTATTTCTGTAATGCTGTGGTGGCAACGTCAAATAAAAATTAACTATTGGGGCGTATGCGTAGCCATAGGGCTCATTGCATTATCTTTGTTTCCGTATTGGGTGGTTTTGTCACAGCATTCAGAGCTATCTCAGAACCCAGACCCTGACGCCCAAAAAAGGTACATTGGTTACGGCGCCGTGCATGTTTTTCCAGTGATCAAGTCTTATTTTTATTGGCTTCGATACGGCTCATGGTGGTACCCCAGCAAACTGGTTAATGATACCGCCTTTTTATGGTTATCAAGTGAAGTCTGGCTACAACTGTCAGCCATGTGGCTATGGCGAACGTTAATATACATCGCAGGTATTGTCAGCTTGCTTTTTGCGTTATGGGCGAATGCCTTGCTTGGTGCTTCTCTGCGTGGCCGATGGTTGAGGGGCGATTTAAACAGTACCGTAATGCCTACCCATTGGTTGGGTTTGTATGCCTTGGCAGCTGTGGTGGCCACTCTTGTGACGGCTGGCTTAGCACCCATTACATTTAATTACTGGCACTTAATTTTGGTGTTTCCTTTTGCGTTATTTCCGATTCTATTATTGTTACGTGTGATATTTAAATTTTACCCATACGCGTTAAAAGGCGCGAGTTTAGTGGTGTTGGTATTTTTTATATTTGTAAATATCGTTGTTGCAAATGACAGCCGAAAATTTTCATACCAAGCCAGTTACCATCAGCAGGTAATTGATTATGTGCAAAAGGCCGTTTTACAAAAATAAGGTCTATTGGTCGTCAGCCAATGCTGTTCAAAGAAGTTTTGACATGCGTTCGGCAGCATTTTTCAATGCAGGTAAATGCTTTAAGGCGCCCTCAACCGATAAGCGCGAAGTGGGGGCGTGAACGGCTAAACCGCCTAAAACTCGACCCTCAGTATTTTTAACAGGTACAGCTAGCGCAATTAAACCAGCAACAAACTCTTGACGGTCGATTGAGTAACCTTGGTTAACAATACTTTCACACTCTTTTTCGAGTTTTAAACGATCGGTAATCGTGAAGTCTGTTAAGGGTTGAAGCGATAGGGTGCTGAGTATTTTTTGTTGCATGTCATCTGTCATGTAAGCTAAAAACAGTTTGCCACTAGCGGTGCAGTGCAAGGGTACTTTTGCGCCCACTTCAAGCGTGAGTCGCCAAGGCCAGGTCGATTCTACACGGTCTAAATATCGCACACTGGCCCCGTCTAGCGTCGTAAAGTTGCAGGTTTCACCGACTTCTTTCACAAGGTCGGCAAGCACGACATGTCTGAGACCTTGAGCCGTATCGTGATTGAGGGTGTCGAGCGCTAAACGCCTGAGTGCTGCGCCAACCAAAAACTCTTTATCGTCGTTCGCTCTAGCAATAAAACCTGCTTCAAGGAGTTGCGAGGTCAATCTATGCACGGTTGCTTTAGGCAAGTTTAAGGCATTTGCCAAGCTTGCGAGAGATTGTGCTCGACCGCTATGGGCCAGCAAGGCCAACAAATCTAATGTTCTTTCAGCCGCTGAGCCGGCTGCGCGAGTTTTTTTGATCATTTAGGGATAACCACTATTTCGGAACGTTTCATTCCATAATAAGATTGAAAGGAGGTGTGTTGGTGAAAAAAACAAACGCCGCATCATTTTAGGGATTTATCTAACTTTTTTATACTGGCTTATTATATGACTTCAGAATTTGACTATATTGTTGTGGGTGCAGGCTCTGCTGGGGCAGTCATGGCCGCGCGTTTAAGCGAAAACCCTAAAATTAAAGTCTTGCTGCTTGAAGCGGGGCCAAAAGATCAATCATTTTGGATTCACCTGCCCATCGGTTATGGCAAAACGATGTGGAGCAAAACCTATAACTGGTGTTTTCATACCGACCCTGATCCCAATATGAACGGTCGAAAAATTTATTGGCCCAGAGGTAAAACATTAGGTGGTTCAAGCTCTATTAACGGTTTGATTTACATACGTGGTCAACGTGAAGATTATGACGATTGGGCAGCTCAAGGTAATGTTGGATGGGGCTATCAAGAAGTGCTGCCATATTTTAGAAAGTCTGAACACAACGAGCGGGGCGCAGACACATTTCACGGTGTAAATGGTCCATTGCGAGTATCAAATATTAAACACAAAAACGCATTGATCGAATCTTTTATTGAAGGCGCGCAAGAACTGGGTGTGCCTCGTACCGAGGATTTCAATGGGGCAGAACAGCGCGGTGCAGGGTACTACCAGTTAACCACTTGGAAAGGCTGGCGTTGGAGCACAGCGAAAGGCTATTTGAAACCTGCTCGTGCCCGAAAAAATTTAACCGTTTTAACTGAAGCGCACACCATGAAGGTGCTGACGGCTGGCAAGAAAGCAACGGGCGTTCAATACAAGCAGGGCGGTCAAGTCAAAGAGGCGAGTGCCGCGCGTGAAGTGATCTTGTGTGCAGGTGCTATTCAGTCGCCGCAACTGTTGCAGCTTTCAGGTATAGGGCCCGCTGCTTTGCTTAAAAAACATGGGGTTGAACTCGTTCACGATCTGCCTGGTGTCGGCGAAAATTTACAAGATCACCTTCAAATTAGACTAACATTTGAATCAACTCAACCCACTACCAATGACGATTTAAATTCTTGGTTTGGTCAAGCTAAATTAGGAGTACAGTGGTTGGTCAACCGATCAGGCCCCTTGGCGGTTGGCATCAATCAAGGGGGTTGCTTTATGCAAGCTATACCCAACGAATCGAACCGGCCCGATATGCAGTTTCACGTGGCAACGCTGTCAGCCGATATGGCGGGCGGCAAAGTACACCCGTTTTCAGGTTTTACTTTATCGGTCTGTCAGCTCAGGCCAACGTCGAGAGGCCACATTCGTATTAAAAGTGCTGACCCGTTCGAACCACCTGAAATGCAACCTAATTACTTGAGTACTGATTTAGATCGGCAAACCAATATCTCAGCGGTTCGCGTGGCGCGTGCGATTGCACAAAGCCGAGCTATGACGCCACTCGTTAAACGGGAAATCAAACCTGGCATAGACCAGCAAAGCGATGACGCCATACTTGAATATTGTCGCAATAATGGCGCCACAATTTTTCACCCAAGCGGTACCTGTATGATGGGCCCAGACCCTGCTCATGGGGCAGTCGTTGATGCACGGCTTCGGGTGTATGGTGTAACAGGTCTTCGTGTGGTTGATTGTTCGGTTATGCCCACGCTTGTGTCAGGTAATACCAATGCACCGGCCGTCATGATGGCCGAAAAATTAAGTGAGATGATGCTTGAAGATGCACAACTAATTTAATGGCATTCATCGCATCTTAGCTTACATACAACAGTTTTTTGTACCTGAACCTTCATTTATTCTCTGATTCGTAGGCATGATATGACCCTTTCTTTGTTAGCCTGGGGTTTGACAGTAGGTGTTTTTGCTGGCTGGGTCAGAGGCTTTGCCGGGTTTGGCTTTTCTGCCATTTGTGTGTCAGGCTTGGTTTGGTTCGCTAGCCCTGAAACGATTGTGCCAGTAGTCTTTACGCTCGAAATTTTAGCGACCCTCTTTGTTTGGCGTGGAGCGCTGTTGAATTTCGATAAAAGTTGGCTCAAAAGTTGTATTTTGGCAGGTTTGGTTACGACGCCTTTAGGGGCAACGGCACTTTTATTATTACCAGAGGCCG
>CALBMZ010000116.1 GCA_937896225.1 uncultured Alcaligenaceae bacterium
TGGCTTGTTCTTCTGCCGTTAAATTTTTATGAATGATGCCTATGCCACCCTCTTGTGCCATGGCAATAGCAAGCCGAGACTCGGTGACGGTGTCCATCGCGGCAGACACCAAGGGCATATTTAAAGAAATGTTACGAGTTAAGCGCGTACTTAAGGACGTGTCGCGCGGTAAAACATTTGAATACGCTGGCACCAGTAAAACATCATCAAAGGTGAGCGCAGTTTGGATCAGACGCATGAAAAGCTCCGTGCACAAAGAAAGATTATACGATGTTCATTACCCTAAATGTCGCCTCGCATTTTGGAAAAAGCGCATCCACGGTGTGTAAACCCCAACCGAGTCGAGTTCGCCCCATTTGGCGGGTGCCCAAGACATCAAGACGTTGCGTGTCACCCGTTCAGGGTGTGGCATCATGGCTGTAAATCGACCATCTGCGGTGGTAACCGCTGTTAAACCATCTGGGCTGCCATTCGGGTTGAAAGGGTATTGCTCGGTTGCCTGACGTTTATTGTCAACAAATCGTGCGGCCTTAACGACCTGTGAAACGTCGCCTTGACGCCTAAAGTCAGCATACCCTTCGCCGTGCGCGACGGCCACGGGCATGATTGAACCCGCCATACCACTCAAAAATATCGAGGGTGACTCAAGCACTTCAACCAATGAAAGCCGAGCCTCATACTTTTCAGAAACATTACGGGTAAAGCGTGGCCAGGCCTGCGCACCTGGAATCATGTCGGCCAAGGCTGCCAACATTTGACAACCGTTGCACACGCCTAAGGCAAAATGATTGGGGTTAGCAAAATACTGGGCAAACTGATCTGCCAAGGCTGAGTTAAAACGAATACTACGCGCCCAGCCCTCACCTGCCCCCAACACATCACCATAACTAAAGCCCCCCACTGCCACCAACCCTTGATACTGCTCAAGGGTGGTGCGACCTTGTTGCAAATCGGTCATGTGTACATCGACCGATTCAAAGCCAGCTTGATCAAAGGCCCAAGCCATTTCAACTTGGCTGTTGCAACCCTGTTCACGCAAAATCGCTACACGAGGGCGAACACCCTTATTAATGAAAGGCGCAGCAATGTTTTCTTGAGGGTTAAAGGGAACAGTCGAATTCAAACCTGGGTCGTCGTTTTGCTGCCAAAGGTCAAATTCAGCTTGAGCGGATACCGGGTTGTCGCGTAGGCTCGCCACACGCCAACTCACCTCTGACCACATTTGACCCAATTCTGAGCGCGGTTTGCCCCATATTTTTTTACCATCGCGATAAATATCTACACTATCGTTGGCTTGAACCGAACCAATAACATGTGAATGAGCCGACAAGCCCGCACCGCGTAAAACTTGCATCACGGCGTCTCGTTCAGCGGCTGGCACCTGCAATACCGCACCCGCTTCTTCATTAAAAAGCGCTTTTAAGGTGAGCTCATCACGTTGAACTTGAACCTGAATAGGTTTAATACTGAAGTCACCCCAATCGGCGGCAGCGGGGTCAACCGTCAACATATCGATATTCAGCGACACACCACAATGACCTGCTAACGCCATTTCAGTAATGGTGGCAAATAAACCCCCATCAGACCTGTCGTGATACGCCAAAACAATGCCTGACTGAATCAATGTACGAACCGTCACAAAAAACGTACGCAGCCTTTGTGCGTCGTTCATATCGGGTACTTGGTCACCCAACTGCCCCGTGGCTTGCGCCAAGATTGAACCGCCCATTCGCTGCTGACCGGCTGCCAAGTCAATCAAAATCAAAGTGGTGGGGCCCACATCTGTTCGCAACTGAGGCGTCACGGTTTGACGTACATCTTGCACAGGCGCAAAAGCCGTCACAATAAGCGATACAGGTGAAATAACCTCTCGGGCTTCATCACCGGCTTGCCAGCGCGTTTTCATCGATAAGGAATCTTTACCCACAGGAATAGACAAGCCAGCGGCCTGACAAAACTGGCTCACCGCTTCAACCGTATCAAATAACGCGGCATCTTGACCCGGCGCGCCACAAGCCGCCATCCAGTTGGCTGACAGTTTAATGTCTTCAATTTGCTCAACATCAGCCGCCACAAGGTTAGTCAATGCCTCAGCGATGGCCATACGACCCGATGCGGGTGCATTAAACATGGCCAGTGGGGTGCGTTCACCCATGGCCATGGCTTCACCTTTGAAACCATCAAAATCAGACAACGTCACGGCGACATCGGCGACCGGCACTTGCCATGGGCCAACCATTTGATCGCGGTGCGTTAAGCCCCCGACCGTGCGATCACCAATGGTGATGAGAAACGTTTTATTCGCCACAGTTGGGTGGCGAAGCACGCGATCAACGGCTTGATCGAGTGTAAACGTCACCAAATCAAGTGGCTCAGATATGCCTGACATACGATTCACCTCACGCAACATACGCGGTGGCTTACCCAAAATAACATCGATCGGCACATCAACCGGGTCAATATCACCAAAGGTCACCCGTAACTGTCGCGACTCTGTTGCCGTGCCAATGACGGCAAACGGGCAACGTTCACGATTGGCGAGTTCAGCAAATTGATCGATATTTTTTGGTTCAATGGCTAAGACATAGCGCTCTTGGCTTTCATTGCTCCAGATTTCGGCAGGCGACATACCTGATTCTTCTAGACGCACTTGCTTCAGATCAAATACCGCACCCCGATCAGCATCGTTCACCAGTTCAGGGAAGGCGTTTGACAAGCCCCCTGCCCCCACATCATGAATCGCTAAAATGGGGTTATGGGCGCCTAACTGCCAGCACCGATCAATCACCTCTTGTGCACGACGTTCCATTTCAGGGTTGCCGCGCTGAACCGAGTCAAAGTCAAGTTGAGCGGCATTTGACCCTGCACCAATACTTGACGCTGCACTGCCACCCATACCAATACGCAACCCTGGGCCACCTAACTGCACCAATAATGCACCAGGTGGTAACGGGTCTTTAGCGGTTTGAGTGTCGTCAATGCTACCCAAGCCGCCCGCGATCATGATGGGCTTATGGTACCCCCAGCGAAGCCCGCCGCCGCTTTGCTCAAAACTACGAAAGTAACCCAACAAATTGGGTCGCCCAAATTCATTGTTAAAGGCAGCCGCGCCAAGCGGCCCTTCAATCATGATGTTAAGTGGGCTCGCAATGCGGTCTGGTGCACCGTGATGATCGACCTCCCAAGGCTGTTGCGCCTCATCAAAGCGAAGATGACCTACCGTAAAACCAGATAACCCAGCTTTGGGTTTAGAACCCCGACCGGTTGCCCCCTCATCACGTATTTCCCCCCCCGCACCGGTTGAGGCCCCTTCGAAAGGCGCAATCGCGGTGGGGTGATTATGAGTTTCAACCTTCATGATGGTGTGAACCAATTGCGACTGCCGTGTATAAACACTGGGCTGAGCATGTGCAATCGGGTCTGGCCTAAAGCGCACGGCTTGGCCGCCATGCATAATCGCTGAGTTATCGCTGTAGGCCACGACCGTACCCAAAGGCTGTGCCGCATGGGTTTCACGAATCATGCCAAACAGGGTTTTATCACTAGGCTGACCATCAATGACCCATTGCGCATTAAAAATTTTATGGCGGCAATGCTCGCTGTTCGCTTGTGCAAACATCATTAATTCAACATCGCTTGGGTTTCTACCCAACATGTTGAATGCATCGACCAAATACTCTATTTCATCGGGCGATAGCGCTAAACCCATTGACTGGTTAGCATGCTCTAAAGCCGTGCGCCCGCCTTGCATCACATCGACAGTTTGCATGGGCTTACCAGGCAAACTAACAAAAAGTTGATCAGCGTTAAATTCAACATCAACCACCGTTTCAGTCATGCGGTCATGCAACGCTTGGGCCAACTGTTTGAGTTGCGTTTCATTTAGCTTTGAAGCCTTAAGTAAACCGCGTTTTAATGTCACGCTATACCGCACACCACGCTCAATGCGATGCACTTCACTTAACCCACAATTATGTGCAATATCAGTCGCTTTACTGGCCCAAGCCGATACCGTACCTAAACGTGGCAACACGCGCAGCACGATACTTGACGCCTCATCTGAAGGGTTATCGAGCGGCACACCGTAATCAAGCAAGTTGCTTAATAAGTTTTGTTGCTCAGTCGTAAGCGACTGGTGCAACCAAATAAAGTGTTCGTAGCGGGCTTGTATGCCAGCAATCGGTAAACCTTGTTTTTGCAGTGCATCAAGTAACCGTTGCGAACGAAAAGCAGAAAGGGCTGAAGAACCAAGCAGAGTAAGGGTATGAGGCACGATTGGCTAAAAAATGGTTATCAATAGCTTATTTTACCTGTCTTGACACGCGCGCCTTCTCTTAACAACAAAGTTAACAAGGCGTTCTTAACGAGTCGCTCAGCCAATACCATGCGTTGGGGCAAAAAGATCGGCTTCAAGCCCGTAAAAGCTTGAAAACCGATTTTTAAAGTC
>CALBMZ010000117.1 GCA_937896225.1 uncultured Alcaligenaceae bacterium
ATTCGACGTTTAATATATTGGCTCGGGAATATGCGTACTCATTGGTACTAAGCAAATTGTAATAGGTTAATGCTTATTGCTTATGGTAGTACCTTTTTCTTATGATGGTATTTTTAGATCAAAAAAAAAGACCTTCAAAAAGAAAGTCGTTAAGCTTAAGGGTTACTTTTATTAGGTTTGATTAGGTTTGATTAGGTTTGATTAGGTTTATGCGTGGTTTAATATTTTTTTAAACCTCTTTTGAAAATGACGGAAATATTCATGTCAAGCAACTTACCTCAATATAGCCCTTTAGGTCATAGTGGTTTATTTGTGCCACGCCTGTGGCTGGGCTCAATGATGTTTGGTGACCAGACTGATGAAAACGTTGCACGAGAAATGGTCGCCGTTACGCGAGATGCGGGTTTAAACGCCATCGATACGGCAGATAGCTATGCCGGTGGTGAATCTGAGCGCATGGTTGGTAAATTAATCGCTCAAGACCGCTCTCGCTGGGTGCTGGCCACCAAGGTAGCTAACCCAGTTGGCCATGCGCCCAATGACCGCGGTTTGTCTAGACGTTGGATTATGGCTGAAATTGATCACAGCCTCAAACGGTTAAATACTGATTTCATAGACGTCTATTACATGCACAGAGATGATGAAATCACCCCAATCGAAGAGACACTTTCTAGCTTTGCTCGATTAATTGAAATGGGCAAAATTCGCTACTACGGTATTTCAAATTTTCGAGGTTGGCGTGTGGCGCGCATTGTTGAAACAGCCAAACGCATGGGCATTGCACAGCCGATTGTTTGCCAACCGCCTTATAGCGCCGTGACAAGATTAATCGAAACTGAGGTTATTCCAGCGTGCCATCATTACGGTGTGGGTGTTGTGGCCTACAGCCCGCTCGCACGTGGTGTACTAACGGGAAAATACGACCCCAACGTCAAGCCAGATGCTCAAAGTAGAGCGGGACGTGGTGACCCTCGTATTCATCAAACAGAATTTCGCCCAGAGTCGCTTGACATTGCTCATGCACTCAAAACCCATGCGCAAAGCCGAGGCTTGAGCCCGACTCAATTTGCAATCGCCTGGGCCTTAAATAATAAATTGATAAGTGGTGTCATTGGCGGCCCCAGAACCCTTGAGCAATGGCAAGATTACATCGCCGCTTTAGAGGTCAAACTGATTCCAGAAGACGAAACATTGGTCGACAGCCTTGTACCACCGGGCTATG
>CALBMZ010000118.1 GCA_937896225.1 uncultured Alcaligenaceae bacterium
TCGGCATGAACCTTAACAGGCAAACCCAACTCTCGTGCAGCACGAAACACTTGCTCTGTTTGTGACAAGTTAAAACCAATGGTTTCACAAAACACATCGACAGCGTCGACCAAACCCTCAGCAGCGAGCGTTGGAAGCATATCTTGGCAAACGCTATCAATGTACTCTTGAGCTCGACCAGCATACTCAGGGGGTAAGGCATGAGCCCCTAAAAAAGTTGTTTTAATATCGACATTAAAAACTTGCCCCAAGCGACGCGCAACACGCAGTTGTTTGCGCTCGTGCTCGAGCGAAAGACCATACCCTGACTTGATCTCTATTGCGCAAACCCCCTCGCTTAGTAAGGCTTCTAGTCGAGGCACAGCCTGATCAAACAATGACTGTTCGCTAGCTTCTCGAGTTGCCCGCACACTAGAGATAATACCCCCACCAGCTTTTGCTACCTCTTCATAAGTGGCACCATTTAAACGCATAGCAAATTCATTTGCTCTTTGCCCCCCATAAACCAAGTGAGTATGGCAATCAATCAAACCCGCTGTCACCCAGGCATTACCACCGTCATGTTTGGTTGTGTTGGGCGGCACATCACCTATACCTTCACGCGAACCAACATAAGCAATACGACCCTCAACAACATATATGGCTGCGTCATCAATGGCTGCTGACTGCAAGCCTGTCGCACCCCGAGTCAAGCGTAAATGTGTCCAAAGGCCATCAGCTGAATTCTCTAACGATTTTAAGAGGGTTTGATCTGTCATAAGGTTTGATCTGTCAAAGAAGGCTATCTGTCATGAGGTCTGACGTAACGGTTGAATTGACACAACAATTAATTCAGCGTCGTCACTAGAAGGCATCGCCATGTGACTAGAGGCTTTTTCGTGTTGGTCTTTATGCCACCAAAGCCCCTCACCTGTTTCGAGCGTTTGTTCTGCTATTTTCCACTGCCCAGCCTGCACTAAAACTAAGCCTTGAGCATGGATCAAGGGTCTAGAAATATTATGCCTGATCTCAACCCTACCCTTACAAATTGAACGCCGAGTCATAAGATTGAAATCATGACAAGCACCATCAATCAAACGAGCGTGCAAAGCAATATCGCCTGCAAATGTAAAAGGCTGCAAGGGTTTGTTCAGAGTATGGTCTATGCTGTCACCTTCAGACTGCAAAATTACCCCCGCACCTGACAATAACGTAATGACTCGGTCTATTTCGTGAAAGCTAGAAAAACTGCAGTCTTGGACAATGTACGCGATACTGACACGCCACTCAAAATTACTCATATTAGAGCCAGGCGGCCAAGAAACAATTTCTTTAGTCATGCCCAGACCATTTTTCCAGGGTTGGTCGGGCAAACTATGGCATTTAAAGCGATGCATCATCATAAATTTTGAAAGATCAAATCATTATTTAATCATAGGCAAGTTAAGCCCATGCTTTTTGGCCGTTTCAATCGCTAACTCATAACCCGCATCAGCATGACGCATCACACCTGAACCGCAATCGTTGACTAAAACACGTGCCAAACGCTTGGCAGCAGCCTCTGTACCATCAGCTACAATCACCATACCTGAATGCTGAGAATAACCCATGCCCACACCACCTCCGTGGTGCAAACTCACCCAGCTCGCCCCACCAGACGCGTTGAGTAAAGCATTCAGTAAGGGCCAGTCAGACACGGCATCGGTGCCATCTTTCATGGCCTCAGTTTCGCGGTTTGGACTCGAGACTGAACCCGTGTCTAAATGGTCACGACCAATAACGATGGGGGCTTTCAACTCTCCACTTTTAACCATGTCATTAAATGCCAACCCCGCTACATGACGCTCACCCAAACCCAACCAGCAAATACGTGCGGGTAAGCCTTGGAAAGCAATACGCTCACGAGCCATATCTAACCAACGATGCGTTAATTTATTATTAGGGAATAACTCTTTAATTTTGGCGTCAGTTTTATAAATATCTTCTGGGTCGCCAGACAAAGCAACCCAACGAAAAGGCCCTTTGCCTTCACAAAAAAGCGGCCTAATATAGGCTGGCACAAAACCTGGGAAATCAAACGCGTTTTTCACACCTTGGTCAAACGCGACTTGACGTATATTGTTGCCATAGTCAACAGTTGGAATACCCATCGACTGAAAGTTCAGCATCGCCTGCACATGCACCGCACAACTTTTTTGAGCATCTGCAGTCAGTTTGGCATGTTGATCTGGGTTAGCTTGGGCTTGTTTCCATTGCGCGACTGTCCAGCCAATAGGCAGGTAACCATTTATTAAATCGTGCGCAGAGGTTTGATCTGTCACCAAGTCAGGTTTAATTTGGCCCTTTTGAGCACGCTTGACCAACTCGGTTAGTACTTCAGCTGCATTACCTAATAACGCAATAGAGACCGCTTCTTTTTTCGCTGTATGCTCTGCAATCAAAGCCAAGGCATGCTCTAAATCTTTGGCTTGTTTGTCGACATAACGCGTACGTAAACGAAAATCTATACCACTTTGTTGGCACTCAATATTGAGCGAACACGCCCCAGCCAAAGTCGCGGCCAAGGGTTGTGCACCGCCCATTCCACCTAAGCCTGACGTAACAATCCAGCGGCCCGTCCAGTCATTATTGTAGTGTTGCCGACCTGCCTCGACGAAGGTTTCAAAAGTACCTTGTACGATACCTTGGGTACCAATGTATATCCAACTACCTGCTGTCATTTGACCGTACATAAACAAACCTTGCCGGTCTAACTCATTGAATTTTTCCCAAGTTGCCCACTTAGGAACAAGGTTTGAATTAGCAATGAGAACGCGTGGCGCATCAGCATGTGTTTTGAACACGCCAACAGGCTTACCTGATTGAATTAATAACGACTCATCATCATTCAAATCTTTAAGACTTGCCAAAATTTGGTCAAAACACTTCCAATCACGTGCAGCACGCCCTATACCACCATAAACGACTAAATGTTGAGGGTTTTCGGCAACCTCTGAGTCAAGGTTGTTTTGAAGCATACGATAAGCTGCTTCCGCCACCCAGTTTTTGCAG
>CALBMZ010000119.1 GCA_937896225.1 uncultured Alcaligenaceae bacterium
TGTGACCATGACAGGTAAGAACAAAGCAAAAATCATACGCGGGTGAAATTGAGAGCGCAACCCGCGCCAAAAAGCTTGTGAAACCCAGGCAAAAGTGCTTTGACTAGATCGGTTTTGATGGGGCATCGGCTGTATGGGGGTAGGTAGCGTCATATTTTTCAATATCGAAATTTTAGGTTAGCCTTGTTAATATAACTAATATAACTTTATTGCTTATTTTAAAGATACCTTTCAACATTACACATTAGAATCTCAATACAATCTTCATGCCCCTGTTAAACCCTAAAGACTCTACCCTCCATTCGTTATTAGGCGCCCAAGGGCGACCTCTAGTGGTTTGCTATTGCGCCGCATGGTGTGACACCTGCACGGTTTACCAGCAAAAACTAGCGGCCTTATCAGACCAACTTAAAAATTATGTGTTTGTTTGGGTCGACATAGAAGATTACCCCGAGCTATTGGGTGATGAAGATGTCGAAAATTTTCCTACTTTGTTAATTGAAAGAGCGGGTCAAAAACAGTTTTTTGGCACGATGTTGCCTCATATTGATCAGCTTGAACGCATGATCGAGGTAACCTCTTCAGGGGGGCATGTTGCCGCCGCAAACACTCTGCCCGATGTGCGGCTATGCTTGACCAACAACCCGTTTTGAAATCATTTTTGTGGATATATGGGGTTTGCACACCCAGTGGCGGCAAACCCTTTTCGAGATTCAACTTAAAGCATTAAATACTTGCTTTTGGCTTGGCACCTAATAAAACACCCAATGCGGGTCTTTTAGCCGTTAATCCCGTTTTTTGTGTAACACGGGCTTCCACTGCCGAGGAAGCAGAAGTTGTGGTTGCGGGTACGTAGGGCTTTAAGAAAAACTCATCGATCGGCTTAACCGTTGGGGTGTAACCACGTGAAGGGCTTCGCGGTTCGCGCTTTACGTCATGGCGAGCGCTGGGGCGAGCAGTTTGCCCCGAATTACGGTTGCCTCGCTCACCTCGATCGTTACGATCGCCACTATCACTGCGAGCACCTGCAACGTTTGTTGATGATGAACGTTTACGGGAAGTGGCTTGGTCACCCAAGTCTAATTTGGCACGTGGAACAGGTTTACGGGTCAGTTTTTCAATGTCGAATAAATACTTTTCTTCTTCGGGGGAATAAAAAGAAATGGCTTCGCCAGAAGCACCTGCACGGCCAGTACGACCAATACGGTGAACGTAATCTTCGGCTGTATGAGGCAAATCGTAATTAATGACACAGGGCACGCCCGCAACATCTAGGCCACGTGCAGCCACATCGGTAGCCACCAATACTTCAAGCTCGCCAGACTTGAACGATTCTAGGGCTTTCATGCGGTCGGCTTGTGATTTATCACCATGAATAGATACGGCGCTAACCCCGTCTTTTTCTAAGGCAAGGGCTAATCGACTGGTACCAATTTTTGTATTTGAAAAAACAATCACTTGTTTCAAGCCACGCGACTTCACCAAGTGCACAACAGCTGCGCGCTTATCTGCACCGTCTAACAGGTAAGCAATTTGCGATACATTTTCAGCTGTGGCATTGCGCTTCGCAACCTCAATTTCGACCGGTTGGCGCATATAAGTGAGCGCCAGTTTACGAATATCGTTACCAAAGGTAGCTGAAAACAGCAGTGTTTGGCGCGTTGCAGGTAAAGCACGAATGATACGATCTAGGTCTGGTAAAAAACCCATATCAAGCATACGATCAGCTTCGTCAAGTACCAGCAGGCTAACCTGACTTAGGTTAACGGTTTTTTGTTCCATGTGGTCTAACAAACGACCTGGCGTAGCAATCAACACCTCACAACCGTTACGTAACGCTATTTTTTGAGGGCCTATATCAACGCCACCAAACACAACGGCAGAACGTAACGGCGTGTATTTACTGTAACGTCGAACACTTTCATAAACCTGGTCTGCCAATTCGCGGGTTGGCGTCAAAATCAATGCACGAACGGGGTGCCGAGCTGGAGAAGCGCTGCTGTTAGCTGCAGGCATTAATCGATGTAAGAGCGGCAGCGTAAACGCAGCCGTTTTGCCTGTGCCCGTTTGCGCTGCACCCATCACGTCTTGGCCCGCCATCACAGGCGGAAGAGCACCAGCTTGTATAGGGGTGGGGGTGGTGTAACCCGTCTCTATGACTGCTTTAAGCAAAGAAGGGTGCAACCCTGTTTGCTCAAAACTAATGGGTTCAGGCGTTTCGTTTATTGGGGTGTGAGAGTCTGTTGTCATGCGGTAAATTCATTAATGTTATTTTAAGTTTAACCTAATGAACCCCAAAATCACTCATTACCAGAACGAAAACAGGGCTTGAATTAACCAAAATGAGACCATACCACCCACAATCATGATGATAGTGCTTCGTGTGCGTTGAAACAACACAATGGCAATGATGGCAGCAAAGAGCTTTTCATCGACCAAAGCAGCGTTTGAGCCAGGCACCCATGGCAACAAAGTCGGCACAATAATTGCCGTCAACGCAGCAGCGGGCGCATACAAGAGTGCACGACGCATCTTGTCAGATAAGGGAATTCGATGCCCAAAGAGATTAAAACTTGCCCGAGTAATGACACTACACAATGTGAGTAACCCAATCGCGCCTGCAATGTACAAGTCTTGCTCGCTCAAGCTCATGTGCGACCTTTGTTTAAACGGTGCTCAGCCCAAATACCTGCACTGACACCCACCACCACAGCTACCAACAAGCCTAGTCGTAAAGGTAAGGGTTGCGCTACCCAAGCCGTACAACCTGACGCGATAATGGCTACTAACATAGGGCGGGTATTAGCTAAGGGAATGGTGATACCCAACAATGCCAAAATAGCCGCGTAGTCTAGCGACCAAGCACTGGGTACCATGGCGCCCAAAAAGATACCTAGCAAAGATGAAATTTGCCAAGTTAGCCACCCAATGACGATCATAGACAGAAAAAACCAACGTTGCTCTTGTGTGCCCTGCGCTGGGGCGTGACCAAAGCGCGGCATAAAAACTACAAATGACATATCAGTTGTGAAATAACCATAGGCTAGACGCTTGAACCAAGGCAAGCTTTTAAAATAGGGTTGCAGCGCTGCACCAAAAATCAAAAAACGTACATTAACAATAAAACCTGCCGCAAAGATTAGCCACAACGGCGCCCCCGATGCAATCAATGGCAACGACGTTAATTGGGCTGAGCCCGCATAAACCAACAACGTCATCATGACGGCTGCTTGTTCAGTTAAACCAGACTTTACTAAGGCTATACCCGTTACCAAGCCCCAAGTTGCAGTGGGAATGATGGCAGGCCTAATGCCTAAGAAGCCTTCTTTTAAAGCTGCACGACGACGAGTTTTGAAGGCAAGATCAAAACCATCAGGCTGCATTGAAGACAACGGCGGTTCATTTAAATCTGGCAAAACGTAGGGTTCCCTGTTGCT
>CALBMZ010000120.1 GCA_937896225.1 uncultured Alcaligenaceae bacterium
TGCCTCAGTCGTTTTTATAATATCTTCTAGTTCATTTTCGACTTTCTGCATATTTCGTTGGGTATAGCCATGACCCATAAATTCCCAACCACGATCGAATGCAGCTTGTGCAATTGGTTCATACGACTTAATGGCAGAACCATTGATCGCCAACACGGCTTTAATATCAAGCTCATCTAAAACATTCAGCATGCGCCAAAAACCAACACGGTTACCGTACTCGTGCCACGCCCAATTTGGAATATCAGGCATGGGTGACCCACCTGCAGGTGGAGTTAAAACCGTACGTGGCATGGTTTGGTCAATATCCCACTCTTCAATATTGACAATCGTCCACACCACCATACGCGCACCATCAGGCAGTTTGAGTGGTTTACGATTATGAATAGGTAAGTATTGAATTCTTTCAAGTGGTTTCATATGTTATCTCTTCGCACCAATTGAAATTTCAAGCATACTTAAACCAGCTACTTTGCAAAGTAATTTATCGCCCGCCAATACAGGAGCAACGCCTGCAGGTGTGCCGGTATAGATCAAGTCACCTTCAACTAAATCATAAATGCGAGATAAATTACTAATAATTTCAGGCACATTCCAAATCATTTTTTCAATCAACGAATCTTGTTTCGTTTCGCCATTAACTGAAACAAAAATTTGCCCATTTGAGATATGACCCACCTCTGCAACAGTATGCAGCATGCCACAAGGTGCAGACGAATCAAAACTTTTTCCAATTTCCCAAGGCAAGCCTTTTTTTCCTGACTCGCGCTGCCTATCGCGACGAGTCATATCTAACCCCACCGCGTAGCCAAAGATATGATCTAAAGCATCTTCCTTACTAATTTGGCAACCTGATTTACCAACAGCAACGACGAGCTCAACCTCAAACTGAAAATCGTTTGTTTCTGGAGGATAAGGCACCACTTGGCCATTTAAAACGATTGAATCTCTCGGTTTCTGAAAGAAAAAAGGGGGGTCGCGCTCATCAGACTCTTTCATTTCCCGTATGTGTTCTAAATAATTACGACCAACACAATAAATTCTTCGAATAGGAAAAACCGAGCGCGTTAGAGCAACTGGAACAGACACCACATCTGGTGGGTTTAGAATATATTGAATCATTTTGCAGTCTGACGTGCTGTTTGATACCAATCAAAAATTTGCTCACCATTCCAGTGCATCACGCCTGCATGCTTACTCATGTGCTTGTAGACTTCTTCAAGATACTTAATACGGAATGGTTGTCCAGAAATATAAGGATGAATAGCAATAGCCATCACACGAGGTCGGTCTGAACCTTCCTCGTAGAGACGATCAAAGGTATCAATACATTTTTGTGTCCAGTACGACGCTTCATGATGCTGCACAGCCATCATTGGAATATCATTATTTTCAACAGTGTAAGGAATGGTTACGAGCGGCCCACTTTTCGTTTGAATCTCTGTTGGCTCTTCGTCATACACCCAATCCGCAATGTACTTTACCCCCGCCGCAGCTAAATAATCTGGCGTTTCATTCGTTTGCGTCAGTCCCGGACCAAGCCAACCAATCGGACGCTTGCCCGTAAAATTTTCAATGACATCAAGTGATCGCTTAATCATTGCCGGTTGATCCGGTTCTAGATGAATAGGTCCCTGTTGATAGCTATGGCCCATAAATTCCCAACCTGCATCTAGGCAAGCCTGTGCAACACGTGGGTAATCTTCACATACTCGAGCATTTATAGAAAGCGTTGGTTTAATACCCAATCTTTCATACATTTCATGAAAACGCCAAAACCCCACTCTCATGCCGTACTCGTGCCAGCTCCAGTTTGGTACATCAGGAAGCAATACCGCACCTGTTGGTGCGGGAATGACTTGTCGTGCCATTGGTTTGCTAATATCCCAAACTTCTAAATTTACAATTGTCCAAACAATAATCTTGCCATCGTTGGGTAATTTTAATTTTGGTCGATCTACAATTGCACTATAAGGAATACGTTCGCGTGGGATCATGGTCATGATTTTTCCGATGTTTAGTTTTTGTAAATTACATTCCAAGTTTCTATAATCTTGCTGCCTGCCTGTCTTAAAATGACTGACATGGGGCAACGTAAATTCATATCTTCACGAAGACGAGCGATGTCTTCCTCTGAACCAGAAGTTGTTACATTCACATGTAGTTCAATTGATGGAAAGGGCACGGGCACATCAGCAACCCGATCAATACCGCGATGGTCTAAATGACCAACCACATCAATTTTGTCAACTTTAAAAGCAATTTTCATTTCAGAAGCAATGCGACATGAAATGACATTCGTGCACGCCACGAGCGCGCCCAAAAGTGTTTCAAGGGGTGTTGGCCCAACATCAGTGCCATGACGATAAGACGGTTCGTCAATCACAAAAGAATGCCCGCGAACACGAACCTCAGTCAAACTGTGAGTGGGCGTATGCCCTTCTAAAACAACTTTTATAAGTTTGTGTTCTTTAATATTTAGCACCCCATTTCCTTTTTAAATAATTCAAGGCTAGGCTTAATTAAAGCTTCTAAGCTATGAAAATTAAAAATAGCACCTTTAATTTGCCAAGCTTTAACATTTGCTAAAGTCACAGGTAAACCAAATTTTTCACCGTGCTTCAAAACTGTTTTAGCAATATAGTCAAGTGCATTTTGAACTTCAGGTACGTTAATGTCGCCTTCAAAACCTAAACTATGAGACAAGTCATACGGGCCAATTAAAAATAAATCAAAACCCTTCACTTCTAGTATTGATTCTAAATTTTTCATGCCCAACTCAGATTCAATTTGAGGAATGATGATTATATTTTTAGCACGTGCCCCAGTTGCATAGCGAACCGTTTCTAAAATGATTCGAGCATCTTCTGCTGTTTCAACTCGAGGTATAACAATGCCGTCAACCCCTCGATCAAGAATACTGACCCATTCTTCAACCTGCCTACTTTTACTTCGCACAACCGCAGCAACACCGTGATATTGAGCCGCACGTGCCATGGGCCCAACTGTTTCAATAGCGATACCTGCACGCTCACAATCTATAAATAAAATGTCGATACCCTGGCGTGACACTAATTCTGCAACATCAAAGCCACCCGCAAAGGGGTTTATTGCTAGAACAGGTAAGTTCGCTTGGATTTTCTCTTTTGCTTTAGAAGGTATTAAGCTCATTATTGTTTCAACTCAGGAATTAGCATAATTTCTTCGGTGGTCATGACGAAACCTAATGCTGTTCGAATACAAAGCAAAGCGGCATCGTGCAAACTTGGGTCATCCATTGTGTCAACACAATCACTTGGAACAATCACGGCATAATCTCGAGAGCAAGCAGCAGAAACTGTTGATAAGACGCAACTATTCGTGTTAACACCCGTTATCAGTAAAGTATTAATGCCGTGAGCCTTCAGGGTAAAGTCTAGATCAGACCCAATAAAGCAGTCGTAACGTTTTTTAGTATTGATCAACCAATCTTTGTCATGATCAATCACTTGGGGCATAACATTGCACCCTACAGAACCTTCAATATTGTGACGTTCTACATTTTTTCGTGTCGCATTAGGGTCGTCAGCACGAGTTCGCCAAAAAGGATTTGAGCGAATCTCAGACACGTCACGATAAGAAGTCATTAGGTGAATAACTGGAATGCCTTGCTGACGACACCAATTGAATAGTTTACTGGCGCTAGCCAAAACTTTATCGGCTTGCGCTTGCGTTTTAACAGGCATCGTTGCGACCGACAAATCCATATGACCACGATGAAAATCAATCGCAATGGCAGCGGCTTTAACGTTATCTACACCTAGATTCATAACATTCTCAAATCAATGGGTTGTGTGAAGTACGGAGCAATTCTTTTTGATTAATTCCAAAACGATCAGCCAACCAATCAGCCAATATTTCTTGACCAATCGTTGGGTTGTCGTGTTGACAGTGTTCTGCACCAGTTTCTTCTTCAGACAACAACCTCAGTGTGACATCAACACCCTTTTCTTTACCGTAGTCATACACTTTCTTTGCTTGCGATACAGTTAACACATCATGACCACCATGCATAACGAGGAAAGGGCACTTCATGTTTTCTAAATGGCCTTCGAGTGTAAAGTCACGGGCTTTTTCCATTGACGCTTTCATTGTAGGTTTACCAAAAACCCACTTAACGTGTTCAGCTAAGCCATGATCTTCTGGCGCGTTACCCCATAAGTCTGTAATAGCCCAAATCGCACCATGTGCAATACAAGCAGCAAGTCGGGGCTCATAGCACCCAGCACGCGCAGCATAATACCCACCCAAACTAGAACCCGAGATCGCAATTCGGCTTGCGTCAACATCATCGCGCTTTTCTAACCAGTCGATACAACGACCAATTGGCACCTCTGTATCAACACGGTTTGGCACATGATGTCGGCGTAAGGTACCGCCTTGGCCAGGGCCATCAATCATCAGGACCGAAATGCCGCGTTGTAAAGCACCATGCGCTTGCATGAACCACATTTCATCTTTGATAGAGTCAAGCCCACCCATACAAATCAATACAGGTTGACGCTTAACTGGAAAGGGTGCACGTACAAAGTAGGCACACATGCTGACACCGTTTTCGTAGGGAATGTCTACCGCTTCACCTGCAGGATTTAAATTGGAAATAAACCCCTTGCTACACGCTTCCATTTTTTCGAAAGTAGGTAAACGACGCGGGTCATCTGGCTTAAGAAAAAATTCAGCTTGACGATAATAATCAGCTGCTCGCAAATAACAATTCATCGCGGTACGAATATGGTTCAACTTTTCTTCAGTTAAAGCCTTATTCATATTTCGTTCGGCAATATGCAGCCACTCTTTGTGCCAACTTTCATAGTCGCCAGGGATCATCTTGCTAGCTGCTTGAAAAACCTCGCTAACTGCACCGCCACCCTCTTGCGTTTCACCCAAACCACGTCGAAATTGGTAAGAGAGCCAGGGATACTCAGGCCAATGATGCCAGCCGTAAGGCTCGTAATGAGCGAGCTTGTTATCAGTGATTTTATCGATCAAGTTATCTTCAGACATGCATTAAACCTCTATACGTATGTTCAATTAAATTGAAAATATTTCAAGTCACTTGAACCATAATACATACAATTGAAATTAGATGTCAACTATTTAAAGCTCATTAAAATAATTTTTTCACGATAATTTTCACGATGACTTTCTTTTAAAAACAAACAGTTTAAAAAGTAGGTGGCGTGCTAACCCAAAGCACTTTGGTTCTTGTTTTTCCAGGGTTACGGTAACTGTGCGGTAGCTCTGAACGATATACAAAAGAATCACCTGGCTTCAAAATATAAGTTATGTTTTCAACCGTTAATTCGAACTCACCCTCAAGTACAAAACCGACCTCTTCACCTTCGTGCATCAAAACCCCTTCACTACCGCCGCCAGGGGCCAAGATATGAAGGTTACCCTCAAGCAGATGCCCTAAATTAGGCGGAACAAGACGCTCTAAACGAGAACCTTGCTTATCAATATTGAAGGTTGATCTATCACCGGCGCGCGTTACAACGCCACGATCAGCTCGAGATTCTTCAAAAAGAACAGTAATCGTAATGTCAAGACTATGAACGATTCTGTGCAACATGGTTAGAGAGGGCTGTGCTTTACCATTTTCAATTTTAGAAATGAGGCTTTCAGAGCAGTTGGTTTTTTCTGCCAAATCTTTTAATGTGAAGCCTTTTATATGCCTTAAGCTTCTTATACTGCGACCAATATTTGAATCAGCTTGAGACTTTTTTTCAATAGCTTGAGACTTAGGTGTCGCCTTCATTACCTTTTTTTTTGTCACAACATTTTTTGGGTTAGTGCTAACGGATTTTAGTGCAATTGCATCAGGTTTCCTTTTAGATACAGTTGTCACTTTAGGTTTGGGTGATTTCACAATGGGTTTCTTTTTAAATACAATCAACATAAATTTTACAATTTTTTACTATTTAATTTAAAACTTTCCAAATATCTTGGCTCAACT
>CALBMZ010000121.1 GCA_937896225.1 uncultured Alcaligenaceae bacterium
TTTGCACATCATGTTTCCTAAACTGCTTGGCAAAATCATTAAAAAACTAAACGAACAGCTAAGTTCCTGCCCTGACCCCGATGCCGTTAAAGCAAAAATTGCCCTCAACCAACAGCGGTTGGCGTACTTTACAGAAGGTAATCTTTCCGAAAAAATTGATATTGAACGCGAATATATTGCACGCTTTTTACACATGCTACCCAAGCCAGTATCACAATCGCTTTTATACGGCGACCAGATCTCTTCTGCAGATGTGGTGTGTGGCGTACTGCTGGGGCGACTAGCGATGATTGATGAACTAGCGTTACTGAAACCTTTTCCTGACCTTGATGCTTGGTTTGCACGCCTACAAACGAGACCTGCTTTTGCAAAAGCCGATATCTGGCTTAAATTTCATCTCTTACGGGTTTTGCGTCGACGCTGAAAAAAATGTGGCAACAGATAATTCTAAAAATAGTGACTTACCCAGTAGCCCCAAATCGTAAGCCTACAATGATATCGTGTGAAGCCTTTAAGGTGCCAACATGACACTTAATCACGATTCTCTTCAAGCTCTGGTTCATCAAGTTTATGAACGTCACGCCAGAGACTCAGGTGGGTAAAGTGCGCACTACATCCCCTACCTAGCTCAGGTACCCTCAACCCTATCGGCACTGGTTGTTATGACGGGCAAACAAGTTGTAAACGGCGACCATGTTCGGCACATATTGGCCGAGATGACGATGGAAGGCTTATACGATAGCTCGGGTGATTGGGCCTATTCAGTAGGCCTACCCGCAAAAAGGGGTGTCGGTGGTGGCATCATGGCCGTGGCGCCCGGCAAGCTTGGCATTGCCGCATTCTCGCCCCCACTTGATGGTTTTGGTAATAGCGTTCGAGCTCAAAAAATGATCACTGACATCGCGAGTGAACTGAACCTAAACCTTTATGAACCAAGTTGATCATCATGCACATCAAAATGGTGCGTAGAGCGTGCGCGTGGGTGTATGAAAAAATGCCCTTTGGGTGACTCATGTGACTTTATGTGACGCAAGGTAGCATTGGTCGATTTACCGTGCTTGCTATGAATGGCATAGACAATAAAGGGAATCACCAAAACAAAAGTAAAACCCGAGCCCAGTAAGCCCAAATAAGCTTCCGTGCTTTCGCTGGCAGGCAAAGAATTAGGTGGAATAAACGACACCATAAATGCCAGTATTGAAATCACTAAACCCGAAACGGCCACAATCACTTTGACTGCTTTTCCACCCGGAACATTAAACACACGTTCTTTTTCTGGCTGTTTAAGCACCAAATGCAAATAACCTAAAAACAATAAAAAATAGCTGCACAAATAAATTAATACGGTGAGAGTTAACGAAATCATGAATGATAGGTTGTTACCCCCACCGGTGTTGGTCAGCACAATCAAAGCAATCGTCGTGATGCACAACTGAAAAATAACCAACGCCACGGGCACGCCGTTTTTGTTAACCTTGTTAAATCGATGTGGCAAGATACCTTTTTGAGCCGTGACATACATGCCACGCGAAGGCCCGACAATCCACGCAGCAATTTCAGCTAACACGCCCAGCACCAGCAACGCTGCAATGATGCGAACCGTCCATTCAAACCCCACACCAACATGTTTAATCAGCACCTCGAAAGTTTGCACCACACCTGCTGACAGATTAATTTCATGAAGAGGAATCGCTGCCGCAACTGACAAACCACCCACAGAGCTTAAACATATTGCAGCAATCATCAACAAAAAAATTGCTATCGGGTAATCACGCCCTGGGTTCTGCATTTCATTTACGTGGGTGGCCGACGCCTCAACACCCATATAACTAAGTATGAAGGCTACAAAAACAACCAGCGTACCGAGTTGGGTAAAGTCTGGAAAAAAAGTAGCCGCCGACATTTCAATCGCTAAATGACCACCACTGGTTAAATAGTTAACAGCCAACCCCAACAAAACCAGTGCCGGCAACAAAATGCCCATAAAGAAACCAGCCTTAGCAATTTGCGCAGTATGTTTAGTACCGCCAAACTGCGTAAACGCTAACACCCAAAGAATGATTAAGCCCGCGATGGTTTTAACCATTGGGTCGTCATTCAAAGCGGGCCATTTCAAGATGTAAGACAACGCACCCAGAACAAAATACAACATGGGAATAAAACCAATCGCTATCTGTAAATACCCAAATGAGATCGCTGCAAACCCCCACCTTTCACCTAAAGTGTTGCTCACCCACGCAAACACCCCCCCCTCTTCCCAACCTTTAACCGTCGCCATTTCAGCGGCACAAAGACCAACTGGAATGAACCACAGCAAACCACCCAACAACAAAAAAAACACCAAACTAAAACCCGAGGTGGCAAACGTTGGGTACTCATAAACGGCCATCACCATTGATGCTGTGATGGCAAAAAAACCAATTAGGCTTAATTGCTTAGAAGCACCCTTAGCCGAAGCGGTTGAAGTGTTTTTCGCTACGGGAGTGGTTGCCATTTTTTTCTCTTTTTATGGGTCAGCGTTATTCAACAGACAGGTTGACCTTCAAATAAGCCTAGTGGCTGTAGCCACCGGCCTCAGCCCGAGTCAACGGCGTGCTCACAGGGTGTTTATCAAAACGCAATAACGCACGACGCATGTCTTCAAGCAACAGGTTTGCCAGATCAATACTGACGCCATGACGCACCAAAATACGCTGAATCACCAAGTCTTCACGGTTGGCTGGCATAGAATATGCCGGCACCTGCCAACCTCGACTACGCAAGCGATCAGCCAAGTCGTACAAGGTATAACCCCCAGTATCAAAGCCTTCTTTTATTTTCCAACACAAAGCTGGCATGCCTTGCTGGCTATCACCATCAAAGATAATCTCAAACGGGCCCATTTTGCCTATTTCAGCGGCCAAATACTGAGCCGTGCGATAGCACGCATTGTGAACTTTAGCGTAACCCTCGCGACCAAGTCGTAGAAAGTTATAATATTGAGCAATAATCTGGCCGCCTGGGCGCGAAAAATTCAAGGCGAAGGTGGGCATATTTCCGCCTAAGTAGTTCACATTAAAAATCAGCTCTTCAGGTAAGTCTTTGGCCTCGCGCCATACGATCCAGCCAGCACCCAGTGGTGCCAAACCGAACTTGTGCCCAGAAGCGTTAATCGATTTAACACGCGGCAAGCGAAAATCCCACTCAATATCTGGCGCACAAAACGGTACTAAAAATGCGCCGCTTGCCCCATCGATATGCATCGGAACATCTAAGCCCGTATCGGCTTGCAGTTTATCTAACGCATCACACACAGCTTTGACAGGTTCGTACTGGCAGGTAAACGTTACCCCCAGCGTTGGCACCACGCCAATGGTATTTTCATCGACACGCTTAAGCACCTCTTCAGACGTCATAATCAGACGATCGCCCTCTAGCGGAATTTCACGCAACTCAACATCAAAGTAACGAGCAAACTTGTGCCAACAAATCTGCACGGGGCCACAAATCATGTTGGGTTTGTCACTTGGTTTGCCAGCCGCTTGTTGGCGCTTACGCCATTGCCATTTCATAGCTAAACCACCCAACATGGCGGCTTCAGACGAACCGATAGTTGAGCAACCCAAAGTTGTGGTGGCCTCTGGCGAGTGCCACAAATCTGCCAGCATATTGACACAACGCTGTTCAATCTCTGCAGTTTGGGGGTACTCATCTTTATCGATCATGTTTTTGTCGATCGATAAGGCCATCAATTCTTGCACTTCCTCATCAATCCATGTTTGACAAAATGTAGCCAAATTTTGGCGTGAATTACCATCAAGCATTAACTCATCACGAACGGCACTAAAAACATTGCGAGGGTTTCGTTCAAAGTCGGGAAATTTGGTTTTAGGCAGAATACTTGAGAGATCTGATGATGCATAAATGTCATCATCCCTGTTGTCCATTGATTTGGTTTGTTTAGTCATTTCTTGATGCCTCCTTAGAGCAGTCAGCGCAAATTTTCAATTACTTATATATTTACGATTACTAATACATTTACGATTTCTTATATATGTTGTACACCATAATGCTTTCATCACCAAATTCGGTTCGTCTGAATTTGCGTAACCAGCACATCAATATTCTTGTAAATAACGCAGACCTTCGCAATCGCCGCGACGTTTTTATATTTGAGTCAGATGCCATTTACACAATAGCTAAAGGCGGGCTGGCCGCCATGACCCGTGCACTCACGGCCGATTTTGGTCGGCATGGCATTACCGTCAATTGTGGGCGCCTTAACCTTTCTAGCTTCTGATGCATAATTGAGCATCTCGAATCACCATTTGAGATGCTCAAAGCTAGGGTTACTGAGCGGTTAACGTGGTGTTACTGTTGGGTTACTGAGGGCTTACCATGCAACATGAACAGTTTTTACAACAACTAAGCGAACTTGGTTTTCCTGAACCTGTTCTAGTTCAATACCCTGAAAATGGTTACTTAGATCAGCATAGTCATCCGTTTGAAGTTTGGGCTTTGGTCGTTGAAGGTTCATTGAAAATTCAAATCGATGGTGTAGTCCATTCTTACACCGTAGGCGATGTCTTTCACCTAGATTACGCCCAACCCCACTCTGAATATTATGGTTCAAGCGGGGTTAAATATTTGGCCAGTCGAAAATAAAAGATTTGTAGGTAATCATTCGCGTAAGGGTTTGGGTATTGAGCGTATTGTGTTGAGTCTTGTTGTACTCATCACAGCAGGCCATCTCAACTTGAACGCTTCCTCACAGACCTTTGATGCCCTTTACACAACGCTACCAGGGAAGTCATTGACGCCATTGATTCATGGCGCGTTAATCCTTACTCAGCAAGTTTGCGCATCTCGCTGATCAGATCTGACTTTCCCTCGAATCCAATGCCTGGCAATTCAGGCAAAGTCACGTAGCCGTTGTCAACCACAACCCCGTCGGGGAACCCACCGTAGGGTTGGAATAAGTCTGGGTAAGATTCATTGCCCCCCAAATTTAAACCCGCAGCAATGTTCAATGACATTTGGTGCCCACCATGAGGAATGCAACGACTGGCAGACCAACCGTGTTGTTTGAGCATGTCCAGAGTGCGCAGGTACTCAACCAAACCGTAACTTAATGCACAATCGAATTGCAACCAATCGCGGTCTGGGCGCATACCCCCATAGCGAATCAAGTTACGTGCATCTTGCATAGAAAACAGGTTTTCTCCCGTTGCCATCGGGTTGGTATAGTAGTTACGCAAAGTGGCTTGCAACTCAAAGTCTAAAGGGTCGCCTGGCTCTTCATACCAAAACAAGTCATATTGAGAAAGTGCTTTAGCATATTGAATGGCCGTGTCTAAATCAAAACGACCATTTGCATCAACAGCTAACTTTTGACCATCTTGCAACACACTTAAAATTGAATCAATACGGCGCAAGTCTTCGTCTAACGATGCACCCCCAATTTTCTTCTTAACAACGGTGTAACCCCGGTCAATATAACTTCTCATTTCGTCTTTAAGTTTGGTGTGATCTTGACCGGGGTAGTAATAACCGCCCGCTGCATAAACAAAAATTTTACGGTTGACCTGTCCGTCACCATAGCGATCTGCCAGCAACTGAAACAATGGCTTACCTTCAATCTTAGCCACCGCATCCCATACTGCCATATCGATTGTGCCTATTGCCACAGAACGTTCACCATGGCCCCCAGGCTTTTCGTTGGTAAACATACAGTCCCAGACTTTGTGTGGGTCAAGGTTTTGACCACTTGCATCAACTAGTGCCTCAGGCTCAGCTTCTAAAAGCCTAGGAATGATGCGCTCTCGCATCAATGTGCCTTGGCCATAACGACCGTTTGAATTAAACCCGTAACCTATAACAGGCTTACCATCTCGAATGACATCAGTAACAACCGCCACAAGACTTAGCGTCATTTTACTAAAGTCAATGTAAGCATTGCGAATAGGCGAGCTAATTGGCAACGTTTGTTCGCGTATTTCAACGATTCGCATAGG
>CALBMZ010000122.1 GCA_937896225.1 uncultured Alcaligenaceae bacterium
ACCCTTGCAACGTCAAAGCCTAAACTACCCTATGGCAATTGTTGATTTGAAATCAAGCCGAGTACGTGCGATTGAAGCTTTTAAAAATCACTTGAAAAATGATGTTTAATAGATTGTTTATAAAAGATATTATCGTCACTAGTGATGTTTTCAGATCTTTACGATGTTATTGACTTTAACCCAGCCTTAATTAACCCTAACGTACACACCATGACCCTTCCAACTTTCGAATTGCAAACTATTAACCACCAACCACAAGCGCTTGAAACGTATCAAGACCAAGTCTTATTGGTCGTAAACGTCGCTTCACGTTGTGGTTTTACCAATCAATATAAAGGCTTGCAAGCACTTTATGAGCAATATAATGAACAAGGTTTTAGTGTTTTAGGGTTTCCGTGCAACCAGTTTGGTAGCCAAGAATCTGGCGATGAGGCAAGCATTCAAGCATTTTGTGAAACAAACTACCACGTTACATTTCCTATGTTTGCAAAGGTTGATGTTAACGGCAACGAGGCCGACCCATTTTTTAAATGGTTAAAGTCGTCAAAGCCTGGCATATTAGGAACAGAAGCCATTAAATGGAATTTTACTAAATTTCTTTTGGGCCGAGATGGTCAGGTCATCAAGCGTTATGGTTCAAATGACGCACCCGCCTCAATCGCTGCTGACATTGAAGATGCCTTGCTTAAATAAAATTAAATCTATTTAAATCAATTGGTTTTAATAACTATTTAATAAATCAAATTAAAATTTTTGATCACTTTCATTTCAAAATCGCTTTTAATAGATGTCGCTAAAAATGATCAAACCTGCAGCCATAACCTCACGACTTATTAGTAAGTGTGCTCCCGCAAACAATCATCTTAAAAGCATGAACTTTATTTTTTGGCTTCTGATTTTAATAGTATTGGTGACCGGCTGCAGCAGTTCAAAGGTGGCGCCAAACATCACACTGCCCAAGCGCGACTTAACCTTAAGCAACAAACCCTCTCCCAACACACTTGCACCAACAAACTCAGCGCCAACCGCAATACAAAGTGCACAAACTGAAGCAGGCCCTGCCTTGGCAACCCAGGCAATAACCATGGCATTTAAAGGTAAAAATTGTTTAAATAATCAGTGTGGCAAACTAACCATCACCAGTGTTGCCTTTACCGAGTTTAAAGAATTCTCGGCTTTCATTGATCTATCGCTGGCAACCATGGCATCGCTCGACAGCAATTCTGTTCCCCCTTACCGAGGTTTAGCATCATTGGGTGATTATTTCGAGGAAACGGCCTCTCCTGGAAAAGATGTGGTGTTGGAAGCCAAGGTACTAAGAAACAGTCCAACGATTGTTGTAATAGCGCTGAGTAGTTACATATTTAGCGGAGGGGCAAACGGTCAGTCTTCCACCCAATATTTAAACTGGTTACCTGACTTCAATCGTCTAGCGACTTTACGGTCTATCGTGATACCTGAACGCATGCCTCAATTTATAGAGGTATTAAAACAGGCTCATCAAAACTGGCTCATGCAAAATCGTGATGCAATGGGTAATGTGGCACAGTTTTCAAAACAGTGGCCCTTTAAACCCAACTATAACGTCGCCATCATGCAACAAGGTTTACAGGTTTCATACGACCCTTACACCATCGCCCCCAAGTCATTTGGCGAGCCGAAAATTTTTATCCCTTATGCGCAGGTGGAAGACATTATGCGCCCAGAGTTCTTGCGTATTGCAAATGGGTTGTAAGATGAACAGATCTCGGTTTGCCATTCGATGTAGCGATTCGTTACTACTCTGCCGTAAAGCTTACAAAACTTGCAGTCGTTAAACCCATGCAAAGAAATGGAACTGGCGAATGCGTAACATATTTAATATTAGTGATGCTTCATCTGCTCTGTTTACAGTTCGCTTACTATCTAAAAATTTTTTACAAGGTAATCAAACGCTATTAAAAAGCAATCAAGGCTTAAAGCTTTGTTCCGGGTGTTTAACCATCCATCGCTTTAGTTCGTTCACTAAGTCGGTATTACCCCGATCTAACCCCTCGCTGATGGCCGTGTTGGCGTTTGCATCAACTAAATAAGGGTTTGCACCCGCGGCAAGTAACTTTTGCACCACGTCAACATGATTGTTTGACATGGCCATCATCAATGCGGTTGTTCCATTGGGTGACGGTGCATTGGGCGAAGCCCCTTCAGTTAACAAATACTCAACGACGTTGGTATTTCCCTTGACCGCAGCGTAATGTAGCGCTGTCCAACCCGCTTGATTGAGCTCTGCACCACGGGCGCGTAGTTTTTTAACTCGGTCCAGGTCGCCCACTAAGCTTAAATACATAATAGGCGTTTCAACATAGCCATTGGTTTTATTGACATCGATTTTGGGTTGCGACAACACCAAATCAAATACGCGCCACGACCCATCACGAACAGCTTGCATCAGTAACGGCACACCCATACCATTTGTGGTGTTGGGGTCGAGGTTTTTTTCAACTAAAAATTCACTTACCTCATTAATGCGATCATTTTTGACAAACACCCAAAGGTCGTTATCTTGAGCAGCCTGAGCCATAGACATCATTGATGTCATAAACATGAGGGCCATCATGACAAACGAAGCGAACCCATAAAGACGTAATGATGGCAATGGTTTGAATGAGTGAAGTGTTTTAAACATGATTTTCTTTATTTAGCTTGTTAAACAATGTGTAGAAGTTATTTGTAGTGGCCTCAGCAACAGCTGCCAAGCTGATACCCCGCAATTCAGCCACTTTTTCAGCAACATGTCGCACCAAAGAGGGGTCATTACGCTTGCCCCTGAACGGTACGGGCGCCAAATAAGGCGAATCAGTTTCAATTAAGAGGCGCTCTAGCGGAACAACTTGTGCTACAGCCTGCAAATCTGTAGCATTTTTAAACGTCACGATACCCGATAAAGATATGTAGAAACCGAGTTCAATACTGGCTTGAGCAACGGCTAACGATTCAGTAAAGCAATGCATCACCCCACCGACCTTGTTCGCCCCCTCTTCCCGCATAATCTTTAACGTATCTTCACTAGATGAACGGGTATGAATAATTAAAGGCAGACCGGTTTCACGCGCAGCACGAATATGAATGCGGAAACGTTCTCGTTGCCAATCAAGATCACCTTGTAAACGGAAATAATCAAGGCCTGTTTCGCCAATAGCCACAACCTTAGGGTGAAGGCTGCGCTCAACTAAGTCTTCAACGGTGGGTTCTATCTCGTTTTCATAATCAGGGTGGACACCAACAGAGGCCCATAGATTGTCGTGTTGCTCGACAAATTGAATTAAATTAGGCCAAGCTGTCAGGTTTACACTGACGCACAATGCACGCTTCACATCATTCGCGTGCATGCGTTGTGAAATATTTTCAAAGTCTTGCGCCAACGCTTCAAAATCAACGTGGCAATGAGAATCAACGAATTCAAGCATAAAAAACCATTTTAATAAAATTATTTAGGCACTGCGGTTGTGCAAAAGCGGCTTAAACAATAATGCGCAAATAACTTGGCATTTAAAGGGTGATGTGCCAAGCGCATTTCCTCAGTTAAACCATGTGTCAAACTAAGCCAAGATGCAGCAGGTGCAAGACCTGACACATGCCCCAAAAGCTCATTTAAATGCGGAAAATATCGAACGGGCAAGCCATTTGCGATCCAAGACAAATCGATTGCCACGCGTTGCAGTATATCTAACCATTGACTCGCTTGCAGGGTTGCTAATTGATCTGCGACACGGCCCACATCAGGCATTTGTTGGCGACTCAGTTGCGTCAACAAACCCACCAACCAATCTGGGCAAGCGTCACCCCCTTGCTGTAAGAGTTCGTATGCCTTAATAGGCGCGCCACCAGACAGGGCTAACCAGGCATGCAACTGCTCTTTTGAGGGCTGATTTGGTTGATGTTTCGGTTGCAGCTTTGTTTGCTGATTTAACTGTTCTTGTAACCATGCCAAACTTTGATGCTCAGTCGGCATGGGTAACGTCAGACGACGGCAACGCGACACAATCGTAGGCAGCAACGCATCAGGTGAATCAACCACTAATAGAAAAATAGTGTGGGGTGGTGGCTCTTCTAGTGCCTTAAGCAAAGCATTTCCTGCAATAACCTTAAGCGTTTCAGCGGGGTAAATGACAGCAACCCGTTCACCACCCCGATGGGTTGCACGGTTGTACCAAGGTTCAAGAGCACGTATTTGGTCAATACTGATGGCGTCAGACTTCTTTTTGGAAGATGCCGCTGTGGGCTCTTCAGCCCCCCCTGCCATATCACTCGAGCTGGATATGGCGTCATCTGCTAATCGATCGGCCTCGCCCTCTTTCACAGCCATGGCATCGGGCCTGACACGCATCACGTCAGGGTGATTGCCCTGGCGAAACCAGCCACATGCCACGCACTGGCCGCAAGCAAAGCCAGATGGTGATCGGGGTGCCTCGCAAAGTATGGCCGCTGCAGCGGCTATTGCAAAATGTCGCTTACCCATACCTGCTTGGCCATTAATTAACCAAGCGTGTGCAAACCGACTGCGCGACTGAGCACTCAACCATTGTTCGGCGACGTCTGTTTGCCAAGGTAGGAATTCAGTTTGAATCAACGTTTTATCTCATCAGACTGAAGCAGTTGAGCTAAATCGATGCCTAAGAGCGCTCGGATGTGCTCAATGGTTTGTGTGCCATCAATGGTTTTAAATCTAGCGGGGTTCTGTTTAGCCAAGCCCCAGTATGCCTGCTGAGTACGCTCAAAAAACGCTGATTCCTCTTGCTCAAAACGATCTTGCGTTCGCGTACGGTTGAGGCGTTCTTTGGCCACATCAAGCGGCACATCAAATAACCAAGTGCGATGGGGAGTGAGACAAGGGTGCACCCATTGAGCAAGCGTTTCAACCCGGCTTTGCCCCAGTTGTCTGCCCGCACCTTGATAGGCCTGCGTGGCATCGGTAAATCGGTCACATACAACCCAATGGCCCGCAGCCAATGCTGGCTCAATAACGGTACGCACATGTTCGGCCCGCGCTGCAAACATTAACAACGTTTCAGTTTCCAGGTGCATCGGGGTGTTGAGCACCAGAGCCCGAATGCTTTCACCGATGGGCGTACCGCCCGGTTCACGCGTGCTGACCACCGTTTTTCCATGCGACTCAAGCCATTGAACGACCCAATCAACATGCGTGCTTTTACCTGCACCATCAACACCTTCAAACGTTAAAAACCGACCATAAGAAGAGCTCATTACCGTTTACCTAGAATATATGTTGAAACATTGCGGTTATGTTCTGCCAAATTATTGGCAAAAGCACTGGTGCCGTTACCTTTTGACACAAAATAAAAATATTTATGATCCTCAGGGTTTAAAGCCGCTTCAAGTGAAGCACGGCTGACTGCGGCAATCGGTGTAGGGGGCAAACCCTTGCGAGTATAGGTATTCCAAGGGGTATCGGTTTGCAAGTCAACTTTACGAATTTTGCCCTGATACTTGTCACCCATACCGTAAATTACCGTTGGGTCAGTTTGAAGCGGCATACCCACGCGCAAACGATTCACAAAGACCCCAGCAATACGCGCCCTTTCCTCGCCATGCCCCGTTTCTTTTTCAATAATTGAAGCCAAAATTAAAGCTTCTTGTGGGGTTTTTAAAGGTAAGTCGGGTGCACGCTCGGCCCAAGCCTGATCTAGGATAGTTTGTTGCGCCACAATCGCATTTTGTAAAATTTCTTGGTCAGTTGAACCGACCGGAAAAACATATGTATCAGGAAATACCAAGCCCTCAAGGTAATTTGAATCAACCCCAAGCTTTTGAGCCAACTCAGGCTGTTCCGTAATGTCGCCCAATGTCACATCAATGTCTGGGTGAGCCGCTAACGCTGCGCGAATTTGTGCCAAATTCCACCCTTCAATAAAAGTAACCTGACGGTTGGTCACGTCGCCCCTTGCCAAGCGGTCTAGCAACCCTAAAGCTGACTCGCCTTGAACGACTTGATAGCCACCCGCTTTAATTAACTTGTCTTGACCCGTTATGCGGGACAACCAAACAAAGGCCTGTGGTGGCATATCGACACCAGACTGTTGAATAATCTGAGCAACGCGGTTGGGTGTCACCCCTTGTGGAATGCGAATGTCGATTGTTGGCTTGCTTAATATTAGGGGGCTATTGGCCCAATAATAGGCACCCCCTATCACTAGGCCAGCTGATAAACCTAATAATACAAAAAGACTAATAAACAGTTTAAAAAGTATTTTCATCACGCTAGTAAGTGTACTGGAAGCTGACTCTTAAATTTGTGTCAAAATTGAGCAATGGAAACCATTCACCCCATTCTTGCCCGCTTGACCAACTCTTCTGTGACGGGGTCGACACACGAACACCCAACTTGGTTCGTTTACCGTTGCCCCGAGTTACAAACTTTTACGGTCTCGGGGGCTGATGCGACGGCCTTTTTACAAGGTCAATTGACACAAGATATTACCCAACAAACCGATCAAAAAGCTCAATTTGCAGGTTACTGTACGGCACAAGGTCGGGTGTTAGCCACAATGCTGCTCACTCGCAACGATCAACCTGAACCCGTGTACAAGTGTTTCACGCATATTTCAGTCGCACCAGCCTTGATCAAACGTTTACGTATGTTCGTCATGCGCAGCAAAGTGGTGTTCACAGAAACTGAACAAGCTGTTGAACCTTTAGGCATCGTGGGCGTCAGTTCAGTTGATGTGGAAGCCTTAGAACACGTGCTTAAACACACACTACCCCGCCAGCCTTGGCAGCAAGCGGAGCACGTAACAGGAACTTGGGTGTGCGCACCTACTGCACCGAGTGCCCAGGCTCAACCCTTGCGATGGTGGTGGTTAGCCAGTTCAGGCCATCAGCAGGCCATTGAAGCGATTGAAGATTTAACGTCTCTTGCAACTGAGTCACCACATCACGTTTCAACTTGGCAACAGTTTGATGTGCAGGCAGGTTTACCCTGGGTTGAACAATCGACTCAAGACTTATTTATTGCGCAAACCCTCAATCTTGATTTAATTGGTGCGGTGAGCTTTACTAAAGGGTGCTACCCGGGTCAAGAGGTCGTGGCACGCGCACACTATCGTGGCACGCTTAAAAGGCGTATGTTTCTAGGTCACATAGATCAAGCAATACAGGTTAGCTTAGCATCTGACGTTTTCAGTGCGTCCCAAACGAATGAGCCCTGTGGTCGCATCGTTAGCAGTGTAACAAGCCAAATGTTAGAGCACAATCGAACCGATTTGTTATTTGAGTCAACGATTACTGCAGCACATGATGGCGACCTAACCCTAAACTTGCCTGCTTCAAAACAGCAACCCACCCCTATCAAGATTGTGCTTGACCCTCTTCCTTACGCTTTTTAATTTTTAAAATTCAAGTTTGCCCAAGCTTAGCCAATGGGTGCCTCGAATCAGTTGTTTTAAAAGCAAAATAAGGGTTCGACCACTCACCGTCCGTTTCAACTAAGGTAGCCGTTGGCCATTTAGGGGTGCGATCTTTATCAATCAATAACGCCCTGATGCCCTCTTGAAAAGAGCCACTGGCGGCACATTCAACCGCCACACCATATTCAAGCTTGAAAATTTCAACAAGTGATAACAAAGGCGCTCGTTGATAAAGCAACCACGTCAATCGTGCGCTACCTGGGCAACCCCGTTGTAAGTTTTTAACGGCTCGATGAAACGCTGGTTCTGGGTGATTTTCTAATGTTTGAATTGAAGCCACAATACGATCAAGATCAAACCCTGCACAAACACGGTTGACATCATCAAAATATTGCCTGACAGGGCCTTGCACAGGTGGCTCAGCTTGGTTCAAACGAATTGCCTCAGCAGTCAACTCAAAAGCTTGGTTTTGTTCAGACCAGTCGGTTTCTGTAAGCGATTGCAGTAAAGCAGACCAACTGTTACGTTTCACACAATAGTCAGCCATGCCACAAAATAGTGCATCGCCGGCATGAATGGTGAGGCCTGTTAAACCTAAAAACAACCCTGTTCGCCCCGGTGCACGCGCGAGCAACCACGAGCCACCCACGTCTGGAAACAAACCTACAGTAATCTCTGGCATGGCCAATGCAGAATGCTCGGTCACAATTCGATGCGAAGCCCCCATCATGAGGCCCATGCCCCCGCCCATCACAATGCCGTCACCCCAACAGATAATTGGTTTTGGAAAGGTATGAATCAAATAGTCTAGTGCGTATTCTTCAGCAAAAAAATCACAAGCAAATGTGTTGTCATGGCCGGGGCGACCCAGATTGACTACCATTGACTTGTAAATGCCATGTAAATCACCACCCGCGCAAAAAGCTTTTTCTCCTGCCCCGCGCATCACAACCGCTGAAACATTCGCATCGTCTCGCCAAGCCTTAAGCTGAGCATCAAGCAAGCGAACCATGTCAAGTGACAACCCATTTAAGGTGCGCGGCATATTTAAGGTGGCCAAACCGATCACATGACCTGACTGCGTCGTGAGGGATTCAAATAAAACAACGTCGGTTGATTCAATAGGGGCTGCAGTCATACTTTTAGTTTCCTTCCACGACGAGGTTCTTTAGGTTTTTGAAGTAAACGGGCACGATGCGCAGCTCGGCGACGTCTAGACTCTTTGGGGTCAAAGGCCAAAGGACGATAAATTTCAATACGGTCTTGATCTTGAGCTAAGGTGTTTAACGTACATTTTTTACCGTAAACCCCTAAACCAGTATGGCGCCAGTCAAAGTCAGGATGTTCAGCCGTAAAACGACTGGCTTGAACAGCTTCTGCAAGGGTTGCCCCCTCTGGAATTGTCAGCTCTTCTAACCAAACTCTGTCTACTTGCGCAAAACAAATTGTCACTACACTAGCCATAGCAGGCCTCAGCACGCTGGGTAAACGAATCAATAAAGCTGGTTGCGATTCGATTAAAGATAGGCCCGACAACCATTTGCAGGGCTCGGCTTGAAAAAGAATACTTGAGATTAAAAACCACCCGACAAGCGTCGTCAGTTATGGGTACAAAAGACCAATGCCCCACCAAGTCTGAAAAGGGCCCATCAATTAACGATAACTCAATTGAGTTGGGGTAATCATGACGATTACGGGTTGTAAACGTTTGACGCACGCCAGCCAGAGAAATCGTAATAGAAGCTTGCATACCGTGTTCATCGCTATGCGATACCGAACTGCCCCCACACCATGGCATGAATTCAGGGTATTTTTCAACGTCGGCTACTAAGTCAAACATCTGATTGGCGCTATAGGGTACAAGTACTGAGCGTTCGATTACATGCATAGGTTTAAGCAAATGGATAGAATGATGGTTGTAAGTTTAACGTTTTAACAACGCGGTAAGATTATTATGAGCATTATTGAAAATAAAAAGGCCTTCCACGACTATCTTATTGAAGAACGTTTTGAAGCGGGAATGGTTCTTTTAGGTTGGGAAGTCAAGGCTATTCGTTCAGGCAGAGCACAATTAAAAGAGAGCTATGTCATCGTCATAGAGGGCGCACTTTGGCTACTGGGTATGCATATTAGCCCCCTACCAACGGTATCAACCCACGTTGTGCCAGATGCCACCCGCACCCGAAAGCTTTTACTACATGCTGAAGAAATCAGTAAGCTCATTGGAAAAGTTGAACAAAGGGGTTTTGCCTTAGTTCCCTTAAACCTTCACTACAAAAATGGTCGCATCAAATTAGATTTTGGCCTGGGAAAAGGGAAAAAATTACACGACAAACGTAATGCCGAGCAGGAAAAAGACTGGGTTCGCGAACACCAACGCATTATGAAAAACGACACCACTAAGAATTTAACCTAGTGGTTTACTGAGCGGTATCGAGAGCGTTGTTTAAAAAGAGTATAGATAGATGTCGTGATTGGTGTGAGAGGGGTGATGCCTTGCACCACCCCTCCTGGCCTAACCAGCAGCCAACTTCTTCCACGTATCGACCACCGTATCAGGGTTCAAAGAAAGTGAACCAATTCCCTCGTCCCTTAACCATTGGGCAAAATCAGAATGGTCACTTGGGCCTTGACCACAAATGCCCACATACTTACCCGCTTTCAAACATGCTTTGATGGCACGACTGAGCAAGAACTTGATGGCTTCGTCTCGTTCATCAAAGTCTGCGGCTAATAATTCCATACCGGAGTCTCGGTCAAGACCCAAGGTCAGCTGAGTCATATCGTTTGAACCGATGGAAAAACCATCAAAATGCTCAAGAAATTGTTCAGCCAAAATAGCATTGGTTGGTAACTCGCACATCATGATGATGCGCAAACCATTCTGGCCACGCGCCAAACCGTGTGCTGCCAATAAGTCGATCACTTGTTTAGCTTGCTTGACCGTGCGCACAAAAGGCACCATGATTTCCATGTTGGTCAAACCCATGTCGTCACGCACTTTACGAATTGCTTCACATTCCATTTTGAAGCACTCAGCAAAGTCAGCTGAAATATAGCGTGAAGCCCCCCTAAAGCCCAGCATCGGGTTTTCTTCTTCGGGTTCGTAACGTGAGCCCCCTACCAGTTTACGGTATTCGTTTGACTTAAAGTCTGACAAACGGGCAATCACTGTCTTGGGCCAAAATGCTGCAGAGATGGTCGCCATACCGTCGGCCAGTTTGTCAACAAAGAATGACCTTGGGCTGGCATGGCCGCGAGCAGCCGACTCAACGGCCAGCTTTAACTCAGCATCAACATTCGGGTAATCAAGCACCGCTTTAGGGTGAATACCAATATTGTTATTAATAATGAATTCTAGGCGGGCTAAACCAACGCCTGCATTAGGTATTTGTGAAAAATCAAATGCCAATTGAGGGTTACCTACATTCATCATGATTTTTAAGTCAAGAGCAGGCATGTCACCTCGACGCACTTCTTCGACCTCAGTTTCAATCAAACCGTCATAAATACGGCCTTCATCGCCCTCTGCACACGAAACGGTCACTTGTTGACCATCTTTCAGTCGGTCAGTTGCGTCACCACACCCCACTACGGCAGGAATACCCAGCTCTCTGGCAATGATAGCGGCATGACACGTACGACCACCCCGATTGGTCACAATTGCTGAGGCGCGTTTCATGACGGGTTCCCAATTGGGGTCAGTCATGTCGGTAACTAAAATATCACCTGTTTGCACTTGATCCATTTCAGACAAGTCGGTAATGACACGAACTGCACCTGAGCCTATTTTCTGACCAATTGCGCGACCTGTAAATAAAATCTCGCCGGTTGCTTTCAAGTGATAACGGTATTGCACATCATTAGCAGATTGCTGTGACTTTACAGTTTCTGGTCGTGCTTGCAAAATATAAATTTTGCCGTCAATGCCGTCGCGGCCCCATTCAATGTCCATAGGACGTTTGTAATGATTTTCAATGATGACAGCATAACGAGCAAGCTCTATAACGTCTGCATCGCTAAGTGAATAACGATTGCGTTCAGAAGCCGGCACATCAACGGTGCGAACGGCATGACCACTTTCACGCTTGGCGTCAAACTCCATTTTCATCATTTTTGAGCCAATACGACGACTGATGATGGGGTACAAGCCTTTGGCTAAAGTGGGTTTGAAAACGTAGAATTCATCTGGGTTTACAGCACCTTGAACAACGGTTTCGCCTAGGCCGTAAGAGGACGTAATAAACACCACA
>CALBMZ010000123.1 GCA_937896225.1 uncultured Alcaligenaceae bacterium
TGGTGTGACGCGTATCTGTGCTTTGGGTGCGATGACATCCCCTGCGGCGGGTTGGCATCACGATGGGCGTTTTAGCCTACTCGACTTAGTGCGTCTGGTTGATATAGAAGCTTCCACGGAAAGTGAAGCCCAGCGCTACACCCCTTATGAGCTTTAACGCGTTGGGCTTTCTGGCACTCGAAGCCGTCAATTTCGCTTACCCCGAACGGGGTAATGTGGTCAAAGACATCAGCCTAACCCTTGCACCCGGTGAGATACATTGTTTAATTGGTCGCAGCGGGTGCGGTAAAACAACCTTACTTAAACTGGCGGCAGGTTTGCTCAAACCGCAAACCGGTCGTATTCAGTTAAAAGGTCAAGACGTTGATCAACCCGTACCAGATATGGGTTTCGTATTTCAGACCCCTACCTTACTGAATTGGCTAAGCATATTAGACAATGTTCTGCTGCCGCTTAGCTTGCATGGCAAAGTGACTGACGCACAACGCGCCTATGGTGAACAATTACTGTCTCAAATGGGCTTGACCCCGTATCGTCATGAAAAGCCCCTTCAGTTATCGGGCGGTCAGCAGAGTCGCGTCGCGATTGCCAGAGCATGCATTACGCGACCTTCGGTACTGTTTATGGACGAACCCTTTGCATCGCTCGATGCGATGACACGTGACGCGTTACAAAACGATTTTTTAACCATGTGTCACGCGCAAGGTACCGCCGTGCTGTTTGTCACCCACGATTTAAACGAGGCTGTTTATTTAGCAGACCGGGTGAGTTTATTAAACGAGGGGCACATTCACCCTCCTCTCGATATTCACTTGCCTCGCCCACGTGACAACAACCTACGCTTCACCCCACCCTTTAATCTGCTGTGTCAGCAATTACGGCAAATTTTGGATGCTCAATGATGAAACGTGATCATCTTTATACGTTTTTACTGGGCATCATTTTTTTAATGGTTTGGGAAGCAACCGTTCACATCGCCCAAACTTCGCCCTTGGTTCTACCAGCACCCTCTGCAGTGATGCAGTCGCTCTGGCAAGGTTTGCAAAGTGGTTACTTGTTGCCACATATCGTCTACACCTTAAGCGAAGTGCTTTTGGGTTTATTCATTGGGGCGTTTTTAGGCTTTATCGGTGGGGTGATGTTGGGTGAGTCAGCACGGGCTCGAACACTCATGATGCCTTACGTGGTTTTTAGCCAAGTGTTGCCCAAGCTTGCACTGGCCCCCCTCTTTGTCATGTGGTTTGGTTTTGGCATATTACCGACCGTGATGATTACGGCTTTAATTTGTTTTTTCCCGCTACTAGAAAACACCTTAACCAGTATGCAAAAAGTTGATCAGCAACAGCTTGAGCTTTTTCGAATGTTGCGTGCGAGCACTTGGCAGACCTTATGGCGCCTCAAACTACCCGCAGGGTTACCGACTATCATGGCAGGCTTTCGGGTTGCTGTAGTGCTAGCATGGGTGGGTGCAGTCGTGGGCGAATTTATGATTTCCAGCTATGGTTTAGGGGCGTTAATTATTGCAGCGCAAGGGTCTATGGACACCCCCCTTATGTTTGCTGTGCTGACCATCATCGCCGTGCTTGGCCTCGTATTTTATAAAGCCGCTCAGTTACTTGAACGTCACTTACTACTCAGCTACTCTGACCATTGATCAACAAACCATAAACAATACGCAATCATCAATAAACAATACTCAATAATCAATACTACGCAAACAGGAAATTCTCATGATTAAAAGTTTGACACGCACGCGGGTTCGCCTC
>CALBMZ010000124.1 GCA_937896225.1 uncultured Alcaligenaceae bacterium
TCAAGCGTTAGGTGAAACATCAATTATGTTTTTGGTACACCCCACATTAACGCAAGACCAAATACAACAAACAATTCAAGCATTTACGCATGTTATGACCCTAGCTGCTCAAACAAGCGATATCGTAGTAGATTAAATTTTAGGTGCTAGGTTGTTTAACTTAGTATCACTTATACTTAAGTCTTTGATGTCACCCTACAAACGGTTGTGTAAATTTTAAGCGCGCGCCCACTACGCATCTTAAACGCACTTTATACCCCGCTTACACAACAACCAATATGTTAAAAAACATTGCAAACCTGGCCTTAGCGTTACCGCGTTTATTGAAACGCTTCGTAGTCATGGCTGTTGATATTTCGTTGTGTTTATTCACCGTTTGGTTTGCCTATTTTTTAAGGCTTGATTACTTCGTCACGCTCAGTGATCGCGCTTTTTGGCCAGGGCTTGCCTCGGTGGTCATAGCAATACCCATCTTTATTTCATTTGGTTTATACCGCGCCATATTTCGTTATGTTGGGTTAGCGGCGTTCGTCACTATTTTTAAAGCCGTGGCACTGTATAGCTTAATCTTTGCCACTTTATTTACGGTCATTAGTTTTGGTGATATTCCCCGTACGGTAGGCCTCATTCAACCTTTATTATTATTAATTGTGGTTACAGCCTCACGCATGTTGGCGCGCTTTTGGTTAGGTGGCCTATATTTAAGCCGTAGCAAATTAGCATTACGCTCTGGCGTATTAATTTACGGTGCAGGCGATGCTGGCCGGCAACTGGCCGCGGCCATGCTAAACAGCCCCGAAATGGAAGTAAAAGGTTTTTTAGATGACGATCCACGCCTGCATGGCCGAGTCTTAAACGGCAAACGCATTTACAACCCCAGCAAAATTAACGCACTAGCCCAACGCTTAAATGTAACAACGGTTTTGTTAGCCCTGCCTTCAACAAACCGGCAACGGCGTAATCAAATTATTGAAGGCTTGATTCAAGCCAAAATCTCGGTTCGTACCTTGCCAAGCGTGGCTGACTTAGCCCAAGGTAAGGTCACCACTGCCGATATCCATGAACTTGATATTGACGACCTGTTAGGCCGTGAGGCTGTGGCGCCAGATCTTGAATTGTTGTCACTCAACATAACCGGTAAAACCATTTTGGTGACTGGTGCAGGGGGCTCAATCGGTAGTGAGTTATGTCGGCAAATTGTTCAGCATAAGCCTCAAACTTTATTGCTGATTGAGTTAAACGAGCTGGCGCTCTACTCCATACATCATGAGCTTGAGACAAAGGTGAATGCGGCACACCTAGACTCTGAAGCAGCGGTTTACTCTGCCCCTCAAATCAAACTGGTACCCTTACTGGCATCTGTTTGCGATGATCAACGTATTCAAAACATTTTAGAAACCTATCAACCTCACACCATCTACCATGCAGCAGCCTATAAACACGTGCCCATGGTCGAACACAACCCCATTGAGGGGGTAATCAACAATGTCTGGGGCACCCGTACTGTGGCATTGGCAGCACAAGCATGTGGTGTAGCTGATGTCGTGTTAATAAGTACCGATAAAGCCGTGCGCCCCACCAATGTCATGGGCGCCAGTAAACGCTTGGCTGAAATGGTTTTACAAGGCTTGGCAGGTTTGCCAACCCAAACTCGCTTTACGATGGTGCGGTTTGGCAACGTGTTGGGCTCATCAGGCTCTGTGGTGCCACGGTTTAAAGAACAAGTGCGCAGTGGTGGGCCTGTCACCATTACTCACCCTGAGATCACCCGTTACTTTATGACCATACCCGAGGCCGCTCAGTTGGTGATTCAAGCGGGGGCGATGTCGCGCCGTGATTTATGCACCAATGGTCCTGTCTACGTTCTTGACATGGGAGAACCTGTCAAAATTATTGACCTAGCCCGCCGTACCATTGAGCTGTCTGGCTTAACCCTGCGCGACGAGCAAAACCCAGAAGGTGACATTGAGTTGATTGTCACAGGCCTGCGCCCCGGAGAAAAACTCTATGAAGAGTTATTAATCGGCGATAACCCCCAAACCACCGATCACCCTCGTATTATGCAAGCCAACGAGGCGCATTTACTCTGGTTAGAGCTTGAAGCTGAGCTCGCAAAGCTTAACGACGCCATCAAGCAAAACGATATTCAAGCGCTGCGCGCACAGCTTGAACATTTAGTGGTGGGCTACAAACCCAATAGCCCAATTGTTGACTGGCTGTATTTGGCTAAAGCCGTTCGATAAATAACGCGCCCTAATTGAGTCACGACTGCCAAAGCGGCTAAGCCCCGAAAAACCTGCAAACTTTGAATTTTAAGTTTTGGCACCAAACGAATGTTGCTAGGCATCATTTTTTAAATCGCATTTAAGAACCGTTGAATGCTCAACAAATCAGGTGTCTATTTTGCAAGGCACTCAATTCATTTTTGAGAACCGTGACTATTAATTTGTAACAAACTGATCACTTCACACTAGAGGCATCTTGCCCAAACAAGATTTTCTTTGACTCTTCATCTACGGTCTTATTCTGATTCACCTTTGCAGCCAGCTCGTAAGCCTTTACGGAAGCGGGACGGGCTTGAATGCGGTCAAACCATTTTGCCAAAGCTGGAAAATTCGCCATGTCTTGTAGCTGACGCTCATAAGGAACCACCCAAGGGTAGCAAGCCATGTCGGCAATGGTGTATTGGTCACCACAAATATAATCACGACCATCGGCCAAGTGTTTATTTAGCACGCCATATAAACGACTGGTTTCTTTCACGTACCTTTCCATGGCGTAGGGCAGTCTTTCTGGGGCATATTGCACAAAGTGGTGGTTTTGACCAGCCATGGGGCCTAAGCCACCCATCTGCCAAAATAGCCATTGCAAACACTCATTACGTCCCCGTAGGTCTTGCGGTATGAAGGTTTGGGTTTTGTCAGCCAAATACAATAAAATGGCGCCAGACTCAAATATAGCAATCGGCTCGCCACCGTCTGCTGGGTTTAAATCAACCATGGCTGGTATGCGATTATTGGGTGAAATTTTTAAGAAGTCAGGTTCAAATTGCTCTCCCCGACTGATGTTAATAGGCTTTATTTTGTAAGCAAGGCAAGACTCTTCTAAGAATAATGTCACTTTGTGACCATTTGGGGTTGTCCAGTAATACAGGTCAATCATGGTATTTCCTCATTAGGTTATTGCTAGCAAGTATTTGTTTACAAATGGTTACATCGTGTATTGTCGTGACTTCGTCTGTAACTAAAGCTTTTATTAAGGAATCTCATTTATGTCGCCCAGCGAAATCACCTTACTCGGTGGCTTGCTTGTTGGTCTAGTTTACGGTGCGGCGGCACAAGTGACGGGCTTTTGTTTAAACCGTGCGCTGCGAGATCGTTTCAGTGCGAAAACACCGAATAACGATTTAAACACTTTAAACGGCAATTTGAGCACTACTTCGACTCAAACTTTAGGTCATACGTTAAGTCACGCACCTGTCAACGGCAATCACGCAACCCTAAAAAACGCCAAATTAAGATCATTTGTCCTAGCCTTGGCAATTGCGATCAGCGGTACACAATGGGCACACCATTCGGGCACAATTGATTTATCGAAATCTATCTATGTCACCAACCAGTTTTCATGGTTTTTAATTCTTGCAGGCGGTTTGCTTTTTGGTTGGGGCATGATGTTGGCACGCGGCTGTGGGGCACGCTCGTTAGTGCTGTTAGGGCAAGGCAATATGCGCTCTTTGGTGGTGGCATTATGCTTGGGTATTTCAGCATTTATGACCTTAACGGGTCTGCTTGGGCCACTACGTAGCGACATTGCAAGCGTCACCACTGTCTCAATACCTTGGGCAAGTTTGCAACAACGCTGGGGTGCCCCGTTTGTTGTTTTAGCCTTATTGTTTTATGTTTTTAAAGACCGTGGCTTTTTAAAGCAAAGCCGTGATCTTTGGGGTGGCATCATCGTGGGCTTAATGATTGTGGCGGGCTGGTTGGTCACAGGTTGGTTGGGTTTTGATGAGTTTGAAACCAACGCACCGGGATCAATGGGGTCACTCACCTTCGTCGCCCCCATTGGTATGGCAATTCAATATGCCATGATCTCAACGGGTTTGAGTTTAAATTTCGGGGTGACGGTTGTGTTCGGTGTGGTGGTCGGGGCCTTTGTAGCAGCCCGAGTAACGGGCACACATAAATTTGAAGGGTTTCGTAGCCCTGAAGAGATTCGCCGCTATATCGCAGGTGGGGTTTGCATGGGCGTAGGTGGTGCCTTAGCCATGGGCTGCTCAATTGGTCAAGGTTTAACCGGGTTGTCTACATTGTCTTATGTGTCAATGATAGCCGTGTCGGGTATTGTAGTAGGCGCGCGGTGGGCTTTGCATCGCGGGCATTAAATACGATGAGGCTCGATGATGAAAGCGTTGCATTTAACGCAAGCGTTTAAATTGAATTCAATCAGCCGACCAGGCGTCGGTTTTTTGACTCTTTTTATTGCTTTAATCATGCTTTTGTTTCTTACAGGCTGCAGTTCAGTCAAGCTAGCCTATAGCAGCTCACCGGCACTGATTCAATATCAACTCGACAGTTACCTTGATTTAAACGATGCGCAAGAAGCCACGTTAAAAGAACAACTGCAAAAATTTAAAGCTTGGCATGAGCAAAATGCCTTGCCGGTTTACGCCCAAACGTTAAAGGCTTGGCGTGTGGAATTAAAAACTGGCAAACAATTTACGGTTGACGATATTTTACAAAAGCAAGCCGTGTTAGAGGAAGCCTTAATGGCGATGGGTGCCCAGGCGGCTGTGCGTTTGGCACCGCTACTAGTCACCTTAACCCCTGAGCAAAGGCGACGTTTAAGCCAAGAGTTTGCAGAAAAAAATGCTAAGTATCAAGAAGAGCAAGTGAAAGTGGCCGTGACCCCAAAGGGTCAAGAAGAAAGACTGGAAGAAGTGATTGATCGCTACGAAGATTGGTTGGGCGACTTAACACTTACACAAAAACAGATGACTAAAACGTGGCTTGATAACCGAGGCCGCATGGTTGCACTGTGGGCACAAGAGCGTATGGCACGCCAAGAGGCTCTTCTTGACCTCATACAAGAGTCGCAAGACCATGGCTCGGCCGAACGCGCCGCGCAAGCGTTACAAGCGTATTTTGTGAGTTTAAGCAATTACCGAGTGGCTGACATTCAGAAGTTAAGCGTTGAACGGCGTGTACAGTTAGCGCAATTAACCGCTTCTATTTTGAACTCAATGACACCCGCACAACGGCGCATGCTTGAAGCTAAGTTAACCGATTATGCGAACGATTTTATTGAGTTGGCTAGCGCAAAATAAGTATAATTTATTGTGTTTTAAGTTTTACGTTGGTTAGGCTTACGATACCGGTTATAACCCCACAAATACTGAGCTGGTGCCAGACGAATGGCGCGCTCTAAATTTTGATTCATCAGGGTGAGGGCCGCGACGGGGTCTTCGGGCCAAGGGGTCGGTACTTCCCAATATTCCATTTTACAAAGCGTTTCACCAGGCTGTCGCACCACGCACAGCATGATGACGGGTGCACCTGTCATGGCCTGCAACCGATGAACTAAGCGCATGGTGTAGGCGTCTTGACCAAAAAAAGGCACCCATTCACCTTCACCCTTGACCGGCACTTGGTCAGGTAACAGACCGACGGTTTGCCCACGCAGTAGCGTTTTGACCAACGCCCGCACGCCCGAGGCGTCGGCAGGTACAACTTTAAGTTGATCGAGCGTGCGTAACGATTTAATAAAATCGCGCAACCACGCCACACGGGGGGGCTTAAATAAGACGGTTGAAGGGTGACGAGCACTAAACAGTGAACCTAACAATTCATAGCTACCCAAGTGCGGTGACAGCAGTATCAGCCCTTTACCTTTGGCTAGCAGTTGGTCAGCCAACGCCCAGTTAATGGGTTGGGTATGGGCGGCGACACGCGCTGACGACCAATCACGCCACCAATAAGGCATTTCTAGAAACATTTGACACACGTGCCGCATAGCATCGCGTGCGATGTGTTGACGCTCAGTTTCGTTAAGTTCTGGAAAGGCAATGGCAATGTTTAATATGGCCCGACGTTTGTAGCCACCCGGCAACGCCCACAACAACAACCCCGCCCCCGTACCCAATGACCGTAAAAACGTTAAGGGAAGCACACCCAAACAGGCAAAAACGGCTTTAGCAAACCAAGTACCTAAACGCGTTGAAAAGGGTGATGAAGAGGTCATGTTGTGAATAAATTATATGTGTAAACAGATACTATAGAACTCGTACGTTATGAAACTCGTACATCATGGAACTCATACTGATGCCCAGAAAGGGTTAACACTTCTCGCATGATGACTATACATTTTAACGGTAACAGTTTTCAAACAAAAAATAACGCTCAACCCAATGGAACCCAAGAGAGAGCAACATACTGGTGCTTAAAAACCGAGACGATTTTATAACTGAAAATTACCGTTATTTGACCCAAGCGCAAGCTACAGGCCGGGAATAAGTATGGACGTCGTTCTGATTGGTGAAATTCCCGCAGCCCTCATGTTCATTGGGGTCATTGGCTGGGCACTACATTGGCTTTATGGCCAACTAAGTGTTGGTAGCGTTGCAAGTGTTGACCATTGCCATGCTGTTTATCTTTCCTGAAATTGTGATCTGGCTACCATCGGTGATTTATTGATGAGGCTTTGCTTCTGAGGCAGCTGCACTTGACTGAAGGGCTTGCACCATCTGCTGTTCAGTTCTATAAAACTTTATGTTAGGTGCATAGGCGCTGAGTTTTGCACGCTTTAAAGTATGTTCAACCGGGCTTTTCAGGCCGCATATGCTAAACGTTATACCGCTTCGATCAAGCTGCATGGCAAGTTTAATTAAAGCGTCAACACCCGTGGCATCCAGACGCTCAACCGATTGAGCAAATAAGCAAACCTGTTTGGTTTTGGGGTGCTCTGCTAAGTAATTCGCTACCTTTGCCTCAAAGGTAGGTGTCGTGGCAAAGTCTAAACCCGCATCAATTCTAAATGCATAGGTATGCTCGGCTAAGACGGGTAACTGCCATTCTTTTCGGTCGCGTAAGGTGCCATCAGTGTGCAAACCGACTTCAATGATGCGCGGGTTAAGCCGTTGGTACATAAAGTTAGCCAAAGACATCACCACGCCAGCCAATACGCCCCAATATAACTGCGGTGAGGCGACAAGGGTAACGACAAAGGTTGCACCGGCAATGCAGGCTTCTATTTTAGAAAGTTGCCACAAGCGTACAAAGGCCTGCGGCTTAAGTAAACCGATAACAGCCACCAACACAATTGATGCCAACACGGCTTGGGGCACATGGTGCAACACAGGCATGAACACCAGCAGTGCAATGAACACCACCAGCACTGCAAAAATACTGGCCCAGCCCGTTTTAGCGCCCGCATATAAATTCAACGCTGACCGAGAAAACGACGAGCTGGTGGGAAAGGCACCACTTAAGCCAGAAGCAATTTTAGCGAGGCCTTGACCAATTAAGTCTTGGTTTTGGTTCCAACTTTCGCCTCGGTTTTCACTATCAACCTTGGCGCTTGAGGCGGTTTCTAAAAAACTCACTAAGGTAATGATAAGTGTGGGTACAAAGAGTATTTTCAAAGTGGCTAAATCTAGCATGCGGGGCAAGTAAAACTGCGGTAAATCATTGGGCATCACGCCCACCACTCGGCCTCCATTGGCTTCGAAACCCATCACATATGAAATGCCAGAGGTGATTAACACAACCACCAATACCGTCGGAAAAGTTGGGCGCCAGCGACGGGCGAGCATCAGTATGGCTAGGCTAACCGCACCGAACAACGGCGCCTGCCAAAGCCAATACGGTTGCTGCAGCACTTGAGTCCAACTTCCCTCTAACCCCAAAAATGCGGGAACTTGTGACAGAACGATCAATATTGCAGCAGCTTGGGTAAACGCCATTAAGACGGGACTATTCACCAAATTGAGTAGCCAACCAAATCGTATTACCCCCAATCCCACTTGCAATAGCCCCGACAAAATAGCCAGCCAAACGGCGAGATTAATCCATTCGGCGCTGCCGGGTGTGGCTAGGCCTGTTAAAGAGGCGCTTATAAGCAAACACGACAATGCAGTGGGCCCGACGCCTAATCGAGTCGAAGCGCTAAACAACACGGCAATAAGCGCTGGCAACATTGAAGCGTAGATGCCCGTAATCAATGGCATGCCTGCCAAGGCCGCGTAGGCTACGCCCTGCGGAATGACCATCAACCCAACTGTCATACCCGCCATCGCTTCGCTACGCAACAACCCCGCAGTGGGTCGCGGCCACGCTAGGAAGGGAAAGAACTTATGTAAGCGGTTGGCAGTAGACATAGGGTGATTGTGGTGGTTAGGTACTGATGTGCTCATGCTAGCATGAGGAAAAAGAGCGAAATAAGATGATTCACCAATCTAATCAAATAATTACTCATATATGATTTAATATTAATTATAGATAACCATATAATGGTACTTATATGAAAAATACCTCGCCCCCACCGTTACCCGTTATGCGTACGCTTTCCAACCTTGGTCAGTCTATTTCACTGGCAAGGCGGCGGCGTCATTTATCGCAGCAAGACTTGGCTGAAAGAATCGGGGCATCCGCCAACACGGTACGACGTATGGAAGCGGGCTCAACTGGCACAGCTCTAGTGCACTTTGCCCGAGCCATGCAAGTGTTTGGTGAACTCGATAAACTGAACGACCTACTCGATACGTCACAAGACACGATTGGTTTAGTGCTAATGAATGAACAACTGCCCCAACGCATTCGGAAAACAAAAATCACACCTAAAACGGGTGGGTTTTAATGGCAAATCAAGCTCCGTATAAACCGACAAAGATCAGATCAGCGCTTGATGTTTGTTTAGGGTCAACCGACAAAGTGCTCGGGCGTCTTATCTATGTCAAAGAAGGTGCGAGAGAGTTTTCTCAATTTACGTATATTGAGAAATGGGCATCTGACCCAGAGTTTTTTGATATTTCACCTGATCTCACACAACAACTCGGTTACCAACTGCGCAAGCCGAAGAACAAAGTAGATTCTTGTTTCTTTTTGGCTCTGGCCGATACGGAACCTGACGCTTGGGGTCGCCGAGTGATTGCTCGGGCACACGCGAAAGAAAGAGCCCATAACAGCGCTTTAGCACCTTTAACAGAAATCGATTACATATCAGCGGTTGATGATTTCAGCCGTATCGGGGCATTGCGCTTGCAAAACGATGCAGGGCAGTTTCTTCGTAATGCACCTGAAGGCTCACGTTCAACCCCTGCTTTCATTGAGCTTGAAAAAATACTTCTCGCATCGCGTGCGGTTGAAATGAGTAACGAAACAGCCGAAGACCTTAAATACCTTCAAGGCAAAGGCACATCTCTGGGTGGAATGCGGCCCAAGTGCACTATTCTTGATATTGATGGCGCTTTGTCACTGGGTAAATTCCCCAGCGTGAACGATGAGCGCTGTGTTACCCGAGGCGAAGTGCTTGCTTTGCGCTTGGCAACCTTAGCCGGCATTAACAGTGCCCAGGCAAGGGTTGTGACGGTGCAAAACCAATCGGTTGCCATTATTCGTCGGTTTGATAGAACAACTGAAAATAACCGTATTCCCTACATGTCTGGTGCTACGCTTTTACAGGCCAACCGGGACGAAGAGCATTCATACACCGAATTGATTGACGTCATGCGCTCGCATTGCCAAGACTTTTCTAAAGATGCTCGGGAACTCTGGCGTCGCTTAGTTTTTAACCACCTCATTACAAACGTTGATGATCATTTGCAAAACATTGGTTTTTTATATGTGGCAAACAATCAATGGCAGCTCGCACCCGCATTTGATTTAAACCCATTTCCCGATAAAGACCCTGAATCAAAAACCTGGCTAAGCGAAGACACGGGGCCCATTACTTCAATTCAACAATTACTCAGCCAAGCAAGTCGATTCGAGTTGTCTGAGTCACAAGCAACCGCCATCCTTGCACAAGTTATCAGTGCGGTTAAACGCTGGAAAGAAGTCGCTGTAACTGCTGCAGTGGGTATGAAACCTCACGAGCTAGCTGCATTCACGCCAGCGTTTGAACAAGCGTTTTAATATAGTCTAGGTGACGTGCAAAGTATGCTTCTTTGGATAGGTCAACCTGCTCTGCAGCCATCCAGCTAATCTTGTCGCCCAGCAACCCATATCGATCATAACGGTTCTGGTCGACCAGCGCCCAACCACAAGGCGGTTAATACCAGTGGCACATACGCTACCACCACAAACGTAACAGACTCTTCTGGCCATTGCATACAAGCCCAAGCCAATGGCGCAAGACATAACCCGTTTACTGTGACCACCAACAACGTGACAGAACGTTGGCCAGCATGACGATCGCCCTGCCAGCGGCGAGACAAACGTTGGTAGGCATGCCTATTGTGGGCCTCGTACCATCGCTCGCCACGTAACATGCGGGTAAGTAACGTCACAGTCGCGTCGGTTACAAACACCGCTGCCAGCACGAGCCAAACGGCGTAATTTAACCAACCGGCTTGAACAGAAAGTAGTGCCAGTGCAAACACCATAAATGCCAGCCATGTGCTACCGACATCACCCATAAAGATTTTAGCGGGAGGCCAGTTTACTATCAAAAAACCTGCCGTTGCTGCTGCGACGAACAACATCCATATCAAAGCGGGGCTGGACATTGATTCCGGGTGCGACCATGTCGCCAATGCAGCACCAGCCAGCAGCATAAATACCGCCTGTGTTCCAGCAATACCGTCGATGCCATCCATAAAATTGAATAAGTTGATCCACCACACGCCTAACAGCAGTAAAAGTCCAAACAGAAGCCAGCCTACCACCTGAAACTCAAACCCCACTCTGATTGCCAATGTTGGTAAATCACCCAGCACAAAAAGTAACCCTGCACAAACCACCACTTGCGTGCCAAACCGCACTCGAGCAGACAAATGCGCAAAATCGTCGCGAAGCCCGACCGCAGCCAACACGGCTGCTAACCCGAGCACAAAACCACCAAGCCCCCAACCCGAAAACAACACCAAACAAAAACCCGAAAGGCTACCCGCCACCACAATACCCAGACCCCCACCATTCGGGGTGGGGTGCGCATGTGAAGAACGGTCATTTGGTATTTGCACCAAATGTAACGCCTCGGCTCGGTTGTGAACCCATGCTGCCACAGCCCAAGCTATCAGCGAGGTCATGACTATCAGAGCCATTACAGTTGTTATCAGACTCATTGCGGCGTGTCCTTTGCTGTCAAGGCAAACCCGCGGGGTTTGAAACCCAAATCGCGCGTCGCTTCGGCATGGTCAAACACTAAGTCACGATTCATACGCTCAGCCATTGCCGCCGACCAATGTCGATAACGTGAAAAGGGGCGCAACATGGCCACTGCAAAACGAAAAGCCCACAACGGCACGGTCACCAAACGCGCGGGACGGCTTAGCGCCAAAAATACACGCGTCACTAGGTCGCGGTAAGTCAGCGTTTCGCCACCAGAGATGTTATAGGCACAGTTGACAGCAGCCGGCGCCAGCAACGCCGCCACACAAGCTGCCGCTACATCTTCGGCATGAACAGGCTGGCGAAGACCTTGGGCTCTTCCCAGTAATGGAAAAAAGCTAAACCGGTTAATGAAACGCGCGATCTCACTGATATTCTTGTCTCGACCTAGGCCATAAATCAACGTTGGTCGTAAAACAACCCACTCGATGCCGCGTTCCTCAGCCCATGCCTGGACTCTAGTCTCACTATCGATCAGCCTAGCAGCAATATCATTTTCTGCCGCATCGCCAGACCCAACTTTGGTGAATCGGCTAGTAGAAGACAGTGCAACCAAACGCTGGGCGCCACTAGACTCGATCATAGAAAAGTAATCTGGCAACACCCATATGGGCGCGACACAGAGCCAATACGGCGTTATTTCCACATCATCTCTAGACATTTGCCGATCTGCAGCATCAGTCGACAAAGCTTGCCAGCTGATACTCAACTCATCGCGTTTCTGGCACAATTGCGCCTGTCGCGTGCAAGCTAAAACATGCCACCCCTCAGCATGAAGTAGCGGCAACACGCAACCACCAACCAAGCTGCTTGCGCCTAAAACGCCGACACGCATCTTAGCCACGAATTCGCCCCAAGCTGGCCAGCCAACGCCGCACGGTCAAATAAACTGCCGCTAGGCTAAAGCGTAACCAAACCCCAACCGTCACCAGCCACATTAACGCACCAGGATACTGATGGCGAAAGAATTTTCCGTAAAACCGCACCATGCCCTTGTGTTTGTGCCACTCTACAAATACACGGCGCGACTGGCTGCAAGCCCCCAGCGCGTGACTGATGCGAGCGTTAGGCACGAACAGAATCTGCCAGCCCTTTTGACGAAAGCGCATACACCAGTCTAGGTCTTCGCAATGCAAAAAATAACCCTCATCCCAAAGACCCACAACCTCCATCGCATCCCGCTTGACCAACATGCATGCCCCAGAAATGGCCTCCACCTTGATAGGATTATCGGGTAAGGGCTGCTTATGCAGATAAAAATCGTAAAACAACTTGGGCCAGCGATTCGAAAAGCGTTGTAAGCCAAAGGCTCTAACAAAAGAACGCCACGGCGTCGGCACGGCCCGCCGTCCACCGCCTTGTTCTGTACCATCCTCATTGACCAACAGACCACCCGCCATACCCACGAGTTCGCCTGACTGCAAGCCAGCCATCAGTGTGACGATGGCATCTGGTTCAAAAAAACAATCTGGATTCAGAAACAGCAAAAAAGGCGTAGAAGATGCACCAATCCCGATGTTACAAGCCGCTGCAAACCCTACGTTGGTTGAGTTGCGAATAACGCAGACTTGTGACAAATCTTGAAGTATCTCAAGGCTTGCATCGGTTGACGCATTATCGACAACGATGATCTCGATATCTAACGGACAGGCAAGCAAAGAGTCAACACATTTGCGCAAAAGTGAACCAGCGTTGTAATTAACGATGATGGCGGAAAGGGTGTGGCTCATGATTTTCTAATTATTGGCATCAAATGCTTGTCTAGCACGCGCCAGATATCGCCAATTGAAGCAGTGCGGCTTTTTTGGCTCTGTTGTCGTTTACGCCACATCTTCGGCAAACCCAACACGGCATCGCGCTTAGCTTTTAAAATTATACTGCCTTGCCCACGAAGCGAGAAGCTGACGATGCTCAACAGATTTAGTATCACATGCAAAGGCAGCAATAGCCAAAACAACAAGCCAGGCATGTCTTTCACGAAGGTCCATACCAGATTGCGATGGCCGTGATAGACAGAGAAATCGCTGTTTTTTCCCCCTGTTGTGCCGGAGCCGACATGATGCACCACAGAAAGCGGAACATATAGGCACCGATAATCAGCCAAACGCAAACGAAAACCTAAGTCAGCATCTTCCACATAGCAGAAGAAATCATCATCAAAACCCCCGACTTCGAGCAATGCGCTGCGGCGATATAAAGCTGCCGCAGCACAAGGAGAAAATACTTCGCACTCATATTCAGCCAGAATAGACGCAGCAATGCCATGCCCCGTTCGCCACATCAGGCCGCTCATGTGGTAAGTATCCCCCGTACCATCGAGTACCGTTGGATCGGCCGCGTTAAGCAGCTTGCTACCGAAAAAATCAAAATTTTGATTACGTTGCGCCGACAACAAGTATTCTTCCAGCCAACGCGGCTCGGGAAAAGCATCTGGATTTAGCAGTGCAATCCACTCAGAACCCTCAGCAGTAGCATTTATTGCAATATTGTTGCCGCGCGCAAAACCAGTGTTGGTATTTTGTGCCAACAGCAGCACCGAAGGAAAACGACGCACTATGTCGAGTGAGCCGTCTGTGCTCGCGTTGTCAACCAGAATGATTTCATACGGTTTAACCGTCTGAGCCAGAAGGGCCGTGAGGCATCGTTCAAGGAACTGTTCACCGTTCCAATTGACGATAACAACCGTAACTTTCGGCCAAGTTTTTTTTTGCGAATTGCTCAAGCGTTCTCCGACGTTGTTACCGTATCACTCAACGGCGGAACCCCGGCGCGCCATCCATAAACATACACCTCATTTTGTGATGCAGTAACAAGATTAAAAGCATTATTTAAAAGGATACGATCTCTATTTAAAGTCGTATCAACTCAGCAAGTGTAACCATTTTGTACAACAAAAAGCATGCAGTTTTCCCACTGCAAGGACAAGCAGGGCTTAAGCTTAATTTCATCTCGGACACAAATTAAACACGAGGTGGCCAGGCCAAGCTGAAGTCTTCGTAGTCAAGTGTGAGGTTTGGGCTGTAAGCAGGATCAACCAATAACTTTTCGCCCCAACGCCCTTTCATTTTTTGTACTTCACTTGCAAACAGGGCTTGTTTGTCAGGGGTGTCATTTTGACCACGCGAAACTGATTCGTGATGAATCATCTCAGCGCATGGTGTCCAAACATTGCGGTAGCCAGCCTCTTTAATACGCAGACAGAAATCGACGTCATTAAACGCCACAGCAAAGTTCTCGTCCAAGCCATTTACAGCCTCAAAACAGCTACGACGAACTACAATACAAGCTGCAGTCACTGCACACAGGCTCTGATGAAGTACTGATCGTTTGAAATAACCGGACAAGCCTTTTAGTGCATATTTATGCGAATGACCAGCCACGCCACCCAGGCCAACAATAACCCCGCCATGTTGCAGTCGACCGTCAGGGTACCAAAGGCGCGCACCCACACAGCCAATTTCTGATTGCACTGCAAATGACACCATTTCTTCAAGCCAATCAGGCGTAATAATTTCAATATCGTTGTTCATCAAGCACAGCAAATCGCCGCGCGCAACTTTTGCACCGCGGTTGTTTAGTGCCGAAAAATTAAACGGTGAGTCGTCTCGAACCACCTTAACTCGGTCAGCAGGCAGACTCGCAAAAAAATCTGCTGTAGCGGTTTCCGAACTTCCGTTGTCAATAATGATTATTTCAAAAGCTGGATAAGTGGTGAGCCGAAAGATAGATTCAATACAGGTTGACAACAAGTCAACGAGATCCCGTGTGGGAATGATCACACTCACCAAAGGCAAGGGATCAGGTAGTACAAACCGTACTCGGTTGAATTGAGGCGCCTCTGGTGCAGCGGTTACCACTGCGGCTAGGCCACGCCTTTTTAAGTGTTCGGCTACAGCAAGCCGCCCAGTGTCAGCTGCATAATTTTTCTCATCGGCAGCTAGAGCTGTACTGCCTGGTATGGCACGCCAGTGGTACAAAACACGAGGTATGTGGACAACTTGTTGTGGGTTAAGTTGCTCAACTGCTCGCAAGACTAGGTCGTAGTCTTGAGCTCCCTCAAACCCCAGTCTAAAACCGTTTAAGGTTTTAAGT
>CALBMZ010000125.1 GCA_937896225.1 uncultured Alcaligenaceae bacterium
TAAAGAATATCTTTTATTATGAACTCTGCAGCTCGAATACTAAGCGCTGCTATGGTTAATGTTGGGTTTGCCGTACCGCCTGTGGGAAAAACACTCGACCCTACAATTAATAAGTTTTTGTGATCATGACAGACCAAATTAGCATCAACAACCGATGTTTTTGAATCGTGGCCCATGCGAGCCGTACCCATAATATGGCCTGCTCCTTGGTAATACTGCTTATGTTGAACTTCAGTACTTTTTAGATGGCCAAAAATTTCTGCGTGTGCGGTTTGAGCAGCCACCAATCCCCTTAGAACGTAATCATCAACACGGTAGTTCAATTTAGGCCTGGGAATACCGTAATAATCAACTTCATAGGTGTCTAGGGTTACCCGGTTTTCTGGGTCGGGCAATTGCTCTAGCAATGAGGCCAATCGAACATGACGCGAGGTACGATTTGAGATGACTTCATCTAATGCAGAACCGGTTAAACCTGATCGCGCGAATTTCTCGGCCGTCGAAGTAGGCGCACCAGTAGGCCACCCCCAGCCATCATTCCCGATTTCGATTCGAAACGCAGCCCGCTTTTGCCGAAAGCTACCATCACGCAAATTCTCTATGCCCGATGTTGAAAGAGGCCCTCTGTATGGGTAAACGGGGTCATCAGAGAGGGCCCAAGAGAGCTGCGCAGGATGGTCCATCAGATTACGGCCAACCTGATCAGATCGATTGGCGACACCCGTTGGGTTCGCACTAGAGCGGGAAGCCAGCAAAAGCCGCGGCGTTTCAATAGCATGACATGCTAAAACAAATCGTTTTGCCTTAATAAAACCTTGAGAATTGTCCCAACGCTTAAATTGAACGGCTAAAACCTTTTGATCATCACCGACAATCAGCTGTACGGCAGTCGATTCGGCCATCAATGTCGCGCCAGCAGCCACGGCTTTCTTAATATGTACTGTTGCATCATATTTTGCTTGAATAGGGCAGACAGGTATACAACTACTGCTTCCACAGCAGGGTGGCCTATTGTCATAAATAACTGAGTTACGTGCTTGAGGTGTTGGCGTCACTTTATAGGTCGTGTGCGCTAATGCTTCTGCATATTTCAGGTCGCAATAGCTTTGGCCAATGGCTGGCATAGGAAAACGGACTTGTTGCCCAGAGGCTTGATCAAATTGAGTATGGCCAGCAACACCGAGCTCAAATTCAGCTTGAGAATAGTATGGCTCAAGGTCACTATACGTTATTGGCCAGTCAACACCTTGACCGAACAATGTTTGTGTTTTGAAGTCGTTAGGCAAAAGCCGTATCGCTGTACCTAACCAATGCCAAGTGGTGCCGCCCACCACTTTAAGATATGTACTTTTAAATATATCAGGCCCACCTTGCACGTACCATTGGTTCGGTTGATCAACGCGTGGAAACATGGCCTGGGGGGTTTGCGTGTAGGCTGACTCAGGCACTTTAATGACAGCTTTCCAAAAGGTGTCAACAGCTTTTGCACGCTCGACTGGTTTGCCTGCGTCAATGATCAAAACCTTTATACCCTGCATAGCTAAGCGATGAGCCAACACAGCGCCAGCGACCCCAGAACCAATTATGGCTACATCAGCAGAGATGGCTTCAGACGACGTAGGCTTTTGCTCAAGCATTAGGGGGTAACGACCAGTAGTTTGTCATGCCACCGCAACGACCAGAAGGTTTTAAAAAGGTAGCTGTTTGCCACATCAGGGCATTGTTGTAAGTCAACACAACTTGACCTTTAATTGTTTGTGCCACACCGCTGTACCAAGTAGCGACAATTTCCTGACTCAACTCAGGATCAGAGTCAGGTTTTATCAATAATGCTTTTAAGCGCTCAGTCAATTTGCGTTGCTGATAAATCTTTAACAATGTAGCAGCCGTTTCAGGAAAAAATAAATTGATAGGCTTTTGGGTCAACATCGCAGACAATCGCACCATATCTTGAACTGTGAGTTCACTCGCGTAAGTTACCTTAGGCAACGAAACCAAGGGATAGGCCATGGCGGCGAAAATAACCCCACGACGACTTATTTGATATTTTATTTTTGTCTTAACATTCATAAAATCTAAAATAATTAAATTCTGTTAACTTTTCTAATGCATACAAGTCATGAAAATAGCTGAAAACTTTTCTAAAACTGCAATGGTAGCGGTATGGGTTTCAATGTCGGTATCTGTGTTGTTAGCGATATGGATAGCGGTATCAACAGCAGTTTAGTTATAAATCACTAAAATAATAAAATTAACATTATTTTTTAATAGAAACACGCATATGAAAAATAAAATTTCTTTAATTTTAAGCGTATCGCTATACCTAATTATAAGTACCCCAGTATATGCTGAGACAGTAAAGATTACGCTATTAGGTATAGGTGATGTTTATACCTTCACAGAAAAAAACGGTCGAGGTGGCCTTGCAAAAATCAATGCATTGGCAAAGTCTGAGCGTGCCAAAAATAAAAATACACTCTATTTGTTTAACGGAGACTTACTGTCACCCTCTTTGCTATCAAGCATAGACAAAGGGCAACATATGATAGATCTAACCAATCTTGAGCCGTTTGACCTTGCGGTTCCAGGTAACCATGAGTTTGATTTTGGAGTTGAAAATTTTTTAGATAAAGTGGCGAAATCGAATTACCCTTGGGCAGCTATCAATATCAAAGACGCGAAGGGGTTGTCGCTAACTCAACTGAGTGGAGTCATGTACAAAGAGTTTGAAGGCGTCAAGTTATCAATCATACCTGTAGCATCTGATACAAGCCCTGATGTTTCGCAAACAGGTAATCTTCAATTTTTATCAACCTTATCTTCAGCTATAGATGCAGCTAAACTATCACGCACCCAAGGCGCTGATATCGTTGTTGGTTTAGTACAAAGCGACATCGTTACTGATCGAGCATTGATCGCTAGTGGTGCGTTTGATGTCATATTGTCTGGTGATGATCATGTGTATGGAACGTTCTATGACGGCCGCACAGCTTATGTCGAGACATCTGTCGACGGTTTCTTCTTATCGCCATTAGACTTGACAGTCAATATCAGCGAAAAAAATGGGGAACGATTGGTGACTTGGGTGCCTAACTTTCGATTCATTGACACAGCGCATATTGCAGCTGACCCCGAGTCGCTCAAAAAAGTTGAACAACTCGCTTCGATGCTTGATGAAAATCTAAAAGTGCCTATCGGCCGAACCATTCACGCCATCGACACACGGCGTAATGTTGTTCGTAGCCAAGAATCTGCCATGGGCAATTTAATTGCTGATGCGTTGGTTGCTGCAACCTCAGCCGATGTTGCCATTATTAATGGTGGCGGCATACGTGGCGATCGCGTTTACGAAGCGGGCACCCTTTTAACTCAGCGTCATATTATAAGTGAACTACCTTTTGCTAACTCAGCCGTATTGGTGCAACTCAGTGGTACTGACCTTTTGGCGGCTCTTGAAAACGGCTTTAGCAATATTAATGAAGGTAGCGGTAGATTCCCACAAGTCTCAGGCATGCGGATCAGCTATAACCCTTTGGCCCCATCAGGTGAGCGCGTAAAATCTGTAAAAATCAATGGCGTTGACCTCGACCTCACAAAAGTTTACAAAGTTGCAACAAGTGATTATTTGTTAGAAGGCAACGACGGGTTCGCATCAATGAGCAAAGGCCAGGTATTAATGAACGCAAACAATGGCCCCTCAATTACCAGCGTTATGATCAATTACATTACAAAAAATGGTGGTGTAACGGCCCATGTTGAGGGTCGAATTCAATTGACGCCCTCACCGCCGTGAACGACTGGTATTCCGCTGTTAAAAGACGCACACCCATTGGCATAATCGACACTATAAAAGCTACAGCAAGCGGTTTCTCACTTGTGTGATGATCACTTCTGTAACAATAACAATCGCAAAAATAGCAACCAAAATAACAGCTACTCTGTCCCACTGAAATAAATTCATAGCGGTATCAAGCGTCATCCCAATACCGCCAGCACCCACTAAACCTAAAACAGCTGATTCACGAATGTTGATGTCCCACCGCAACAATATCAGCGATAAAAAAGCAGGTTTAATTTGCGGCCAATATCCGTAATTCAGTTGTGCACTTTTTGATGCCCCTGCAGCGGTCAGTGCTTCGATTGAACCTGCATGGGCTTCCTCTATTGCTTCACCTGTTAACTTTCCAATGAAGCCAATCGACCTAAAAGCTATGGCCAATGTGCCAGCTAGTGCACCGGGTCCAAAAATCGCAATGAACAATAATGCCCATACCAATGAATTGACTGAGCGACTTGAAACCAAAATTAGTCTGGCTATTAAATTTAGAAAGCGGTTCGGTGTGAAATTACGAGCTGACAATAAACCTATAGGTACCGCGAGAAAAATCGAAATAATCGTCCCCAACGTCGCAATATGAATCGTTTCAATCAGCGCACTGTTGACACTCTGAGGGTAATAAGACCAATCAACCGGCCACATGCGGTTGAATAAGTCAGCCATCTGTTCCGGTGCATCAATTAAAAATTCAGGAATAATATTGATATTGCGTAATGATTGAACAATTGCAGCGACTATAAAAAAGTAAATGGAAAATCTCAGCAAACGCTGATCAAGCGTATATCGCTGCCAATGTTTGGGTAACGTTTGTTTATGCGAACTTACTTCTGTTTCAAACACTTTCTGCGCCCTTCGAAGCCAGTGGGCGCTTGGCTTGCTTACGCCATAAATCTGAAAGGCCAATATTGTCTAAAAATACTGAACGTATAAAGCCTGCGAACATTTCACCGATCATGATCACCGCAATAATAGTGATCAAAATAGCCGCAACGAAGTCATAGTCAAAGCGTTGAAACGCAGAAAACAGCGTACCGCCAATGCCACCTGCCCCAACGATACCCACCATGGTTGAATTACGTAAGTTTGAATCAAACTGATACGTTGCAAACCCCACGAAACGAGCAAATACTTGAGGTAAAACAGAAAAAATGATGACATTTGCAAACGATGCACCCGTTGCTCTAACGGCCTCAACTTGTTTGATTGAAATTTCTTCAATCGCCTCGGTAAACAGCTTACCAATGAACCCGATAGATGCAACTGTAAGCGCTAAGATACCTGCTAATGCACCAAAGCCGACTGCCTTCACAAACAAAATCGCAACAATGACAGGGTGTAAAGCACGACAAAATGCCACCAATGATCGGGCTGGCCAACTTGCCCAGCTTGGCATCAAGTTACGCGCTCCAAGTAAACCAATCGGCAGCGAAATTAATATACCCAAAAGTGACGCCAACACAGCAATCTGCAGACTCTCAACCATGCCTTTTATTAGAATTCGCGAACGCTCAAAGTTAGGCGGAAACATTCGATCAAAAAATGTAGAGGCATGATCTAAACCGCTGATGAAACGAGAGTAGGTGAAATCAAGCTGTAAGCTCGCATAGACAACATAAATCAACAGAACAAAAAAGCCAACTTTAACTTTAAGTGACTGTGAAAATGGTTTGTATCGTATGACTGCACCAGACTGATTTAGGTTAACCAAGTCTCACCACCATAAATTGACTTAAGGTGGTCTGACGTTAATTGGTCACCCACCCCATCAAAAACAATACTGCCACCCGACATGCCAATGATTCGCTTCGCAAATCGTTTAGCAAGTTCTACATCGTGCATATTGATGACAACGGGAATTTGCTCGGCCCGTGCCAGTTCAGTCATCAGTTCCATAATTTCAACTGAAGTCTTAGGGTCAAGCGAAGAAGTCGGCTCATCAGCAAGCAACAAGTCAGGTTTTTGCATCAAAGCTCGTGCAATACCAACCCGTTGGCGCTGACCACCCGAAAGCGCATCAGCTCTTTGATTCGCTAACTGACTTAGCCCTACCTTTTCAAGCAGATCATAAGCGCGATCAATATCTGATGCTTCAAATAATCGAAACCAAGCCTTCCATGCGGGCGTATACCCTAAACGACCCGTCAATAAGTTTTCCATGACCGTGAGACGTTCAACTAAGTTGTACTCCTGAAAAACCATTCCCACTTGCCGGCGCGCACGACGCAGGGCACCCCCTCTGACTTGAGCCAGATCAATCGATGACTCACCGTTTTTAAGTAACACCCGACCTGAAGAAGGTTCAACTAAACGATTAATACAACGTAACAGCGTACTTTTACCTGTACCAGAGGGGCCGATAATGGCTGTCACCCCCTCACCCGCAATATCAAGGTTAATACCTTTTAGAACGGGTATGCCAGCTTGGTAAGACATACTGAGCTCTTGAATACTAAGTTGTGCTGACATAACCGGCCTTTTACATCAATTCTTTTTCTTGGCTTTTGCGGCTTCTGCATCGTATGCAGAGCGGTTAAATTTCTTGCCACCTGCCTCTGACACATCACGCACCACAGCCCAATCTTCTTTGTAAGAGATCGGGTAAAAACGATCTGCGCCGCCAAAAGCTTTTTGCATTGAATCTGGGAAACGATATTCAAAGAAACACGTCAACATTTTGTCGCGAAGCTTTGGCTCTAAATCGTGAGCGTAAGCAAACGAAGAAGTTGGAAACTTTGGGCTGGTATAAATTATTTTGAAATCGTCTTTATTGATCTGACCGCGCTCTGCCATGCGATAAAAGACGTCAGAGGCCACGGCTGCGGCATCATAATCGCCGGAATTCACACCCATAACAGATTGGTCGTGCTTGCCTGAAAAAAGAATTTTGTAATCTTTGTCGGGCACCAAACCCTGATTTGGAAACAATGCCATAGGTGCCATGTGACCTGAGTTTGAAGAAGGTGACGTATGCGCAACTTTTTGGCCTTTCAAATCTTTTAAGCTGCTGTAAGGCTTGTCTTTTTTTGCAATCACAAGCAAGTTATAGCCTTGAAAACCACTTTCAGTACCCTTTACTGCAAAGGGAACCGCACCTGCAATGTTGACAGCAAATGCCGTTGGCCCTGTGGAAAACCCACCTACGTGCAGGCGACCTGAACGCATGGCTTCAATTTCTGCTGCGTTGCTTTGAACTTGATAAAACATGACCCGCTTGTTGGTGCACTCAGCAAGGTATTTTGTGAAAGGGTTAAAAAGGTCTTCGTACACCGCAGGGTCTTCGACAGGGGTGTAAGTAAAAACGATCGTTGACGGGTCTTTTAATTTAGACGGATCAGTAGGGGTATCGGCCACCATATCGTTATTGGCATCACAAAATATTGCGTCAAGATCGCCACGATTGGTGCATTCGGCAGCAAAGGTAGGTGATTGCACCATAGCGCCCGCACCTAAAACCATTAATGATGCCGCAACCCAAGATTTAATTTGCATGTTTGTCTCCTTGGTATTATTTTCATTGTTTATGACAATCGATTGTGACATGTCATATTTCAAATGATTCTATACCAAAGACTCAACATAAGCCTTATTTTTTTTTACTACCCACGTTAGTGAGGTCTACAGCAACCGAA
>CALBMZ010000126.1 GCA_937896225.1 uncultured Alcaligenaceae bacterium
AATCCCGTAACGTCCACCACTGATCGTGCCTGAGTTGTTGATGCCGCCCGTGAGGGTGGAACCGCCTACACCAATCCCAGCAAAGCCACCACTGCCAACACTGATCGAGCCTGAGTTGTTGATGCCGTCCTCGAGGGTGGAAGAGTCTAAAACAATCCCGGTACTGCTACCACTGATCGTGCCAGAGTTGTTGATGCCGCCCGTGAGGGTGGACGTGAGTGCATAAATCCCGTACGTGTCACCAAGGATCGAGCCTGAGTTGGTGATAGCAACCGCAGACGTTCCGATTGGAACTAAAATTGCTGCGTTGCTGACGGTGCTAATGCTGCCTGTGTTTGTACCCGACCCATCGACTAAGATACTCTGGCCGTTAGATAGAACTACTCGTTTCGTTTCGAGCGTGGTAATAGTGATGTCAGCAGCTACTGCATTCGATCCGCCTAGCGCAAGTAGGGCCGCAGTGACCGCAGTGACCAAGGGTTTTTTATTGCCGGCACCTTTGCCTTGAGACTTCGCATTTTCTCCAACAACCATCAGGCAGTTGCGGGCTTTATTCCAAATAATGCGGTAAGTCTTGTTCATGTCGGTTATCTTCGATCAGCTATGCTCGTTCGGTTACTTGAAACATGGGAACAGATAGCGTTTTAAGCAACCCACAATATTTTTTTCTTATATTTATTAACCATTACAACCTAAATTGCGACTCCTTGGTTAAAAACTTTAGTTTCTAACGATTACAAACTCTTAAACTGGACTCTAGCTGTGTGCGGATGGGTGGCACTTTGTGGGCTAGCTCAACATCAAAAGATCGGGCGCGTGAGCATAACGCCAGCAAACCTCCAAAAACCCTCACCGCTTGTCCAAAACTCAATGCATAGGTGCGCTAGGAGTCCCGAACAGAATCAGGGGGGTGGGGGTTTGCTTTGAAAGCGGATGACACTGACGCCAGGGGTAAGCAAAGAACAAGTGATGGGGTCGTTGGTATCAAGTAGCCAACTACAGAACGCAGGTATGACTGTCAAATGAGGCAGGTGTGGGGAAAAAGTAGAAAGCACCCGAAGGCACTTAATTTACTTGACTAAATGGCGGGCAGAGGGGGATTCGAACCCCCGATACGCTATAAACGTATACACGCTTTCCAGGCGTGCGCCTTCAACCGCTCGGCCACCTGCCCTACTTTATCTTGAGTACTTTTAAAGTAGACCATGAGTTTAACAGAGCCTTGCCACCTAGAAGTCTTGGCTATCGTTAACCCCTTCAAGCCACCACCCTAGCGCATACCAACTATGATTAAAAATATTTTGCTTGGTTTATCGCTTAAAAACGCATAAAGTAAAATCATGATTTATGCCTCAACCTTAGCGTTAACCGCCACTGATCGCCCCCATCGACTTGAAAACGCCCGCTTCGTGACAGGTCAAGGGCGTTATGTGCACAACCTGCACTTCGCAAACATGCAACATGCCGTGTTCGTGCGAAGTGATTACGCCTCTGCCAAACTATTAAAAGTTGATGTATCGGTCGCACAAGGCGAGGCTGGTGTTGTGGCTGTATTCACTGCACAAGATTTAGGTCACCCCACTCTGCCAGACAGTAACCCCTCATTTGCGCCTCAAAACCCCACCGCATTTCCAGTATTGGCATCAAGCCGAGTCCACTATGTGGGTCAACCCATTGTGTTGGTGGTGGCACAAACATTACGCCAAGCGCAAGAGGCAGCCGCCTTAGTTTTTATAGATTACGAAGCTTTAGAAGAACAAGCCGACACGCCTACTTTTTACGCTGGCTTCAGTACAGACATTGATACGCAAGCGATCACAGACCATGCCACGGTTGATATTGACATCACCTGGCCGCGCGTGTCTGCCCTCTCTATGGAACCTCGTGCCTGTGTCGCACGTTGGCAAAACGCAAACCTCACCTGCTGGTTGGGCACGCAAACCCCCTCACGAGCGCAAGCCAATTTAGCACTTGCCTTAGGCATTGATACAGATCATGTTCATGTCATCACGCCTGATGTAGGGGGCGCATTTGGTGCCAAATCATCTATTTACCCCGAAGAAATCGCGGTTGCTATCGCAGCACGTTCATTAAAAAGCACCATACTCTGGGCCGCCTCACGGTCTGAAGAGTTTTTGTCGGCCTGCCACGGACGCGGGGCACATTTACAAGGTCAACTCGGGGTCACAGAAACTGGGCATTTCACCCAATTATCAGCCCAAATCGAAGTCGAGTTGGGTGCTTGGTTACCCTACTCAGCGGCTATTCCACTACACAACAGCACACGTATTTTGCCAGGGCCTTACCGCGTTGATCAGTTAAACATTCAGGGTCAAGCGCTTGCCTCGCATACCGCGCCGGTCAATATCTTTAGGGGTGCAGGCCGCCCTGAAGCAACATTACTGATTGAAACGTTGGTTGATAAAGCAGCCCGCGCCATCAGAGTTGACCCAGTTGAATTGCGTCGCTTCAATATCATTGCCGCGCAAGACATGCCCTACCTCACCCCAACGGGTGAAACCTATGACAGCGGTGATTTCGCAGCCACCTTATCATTGGCGTGTGACAAGTTTGACTACTTTGCTCAACGCACCGAGCAACAACGCCGACAACATCAAGGTGAAATAATCGGTATTGGCGTGGCACTGTATGTTGAGCCCTGTGGCCACGGGTGGGAATCGGCCCGTGTCACCTTGCACGATGGGCAGCGCGCCACGATTGCAAGTGGCAGCCCTGCGCAAGGTCAAGGCCACGCCACCACATTCATTGACTTAGCCGCGCATGCTTTGGGTTATGAGCGCCAACACATTGACATCAATATGGGAGACACCCAAACCTGCCCACTCGGTGTCGGTGCATTAGCCAGCCGCAGTATGGCCATTGGTGGCAGTGCTTTAGTGAAGGCGTGCCAAGAAGCCTTGGCCAAACGCGACCAAGGCGCACCCTTCCCCATCACCGTGACAACGCGTTTTGAGTCAAAAGAAACCTGGAGCAACGGCTGTGTAATGGTGCGCGTCAAAATTGAGGGCGACACAGGAGTTTTACATATTGAACAAATGGTTTGGGCTGACGATGCGGGTGTCATATTGAACCCAACCTTAGCCTACGATCAACTCATTGGTGGTGCTGCCCAAGGTCTGGGGCAAGCGTTGATGGAAGCGTTGCAATACGACGAACACGGTCAGCTGATCACTGGCTCGCTGATGGACTACGCAATACCCCGCGCACAAGATATGCCCAACATTGACGTTTACAGCCTTCATACTGCCAGCACCACCAACCCATTGGGTGCCAAAGGGGTGGGTGAGGCTGGCTGTATCGGTGTGCCAGCCGCCTTAATGAACGCGGTACGTGATGCGTTGTTTGGGTATTTAGGAAAAGAACCACCCGAACTGTCATTCCCCCTGACGTCTGAAACGATTTGGCGAGCGATAGGATTTAGAGGTTAAGGTTAAGGTGTCAATGCACTATTTGAGTGACTAGCCTGTGGCTGCACATAGCGGTTGCACCCTGCAAAAATATGATGGCATGACGTACTTTGCGTGGAACCTACAGCAAGTCCATATTTTCCTCTAGTCGTTGATCTAAAACTTTACTCATAGCTGACACGGTACTTTTTTTAATGCCAAACGCTTTGGCTGTTTTAGAAAAAAGACGCAACGAATCAACGACCTCATGAATTGTTATTTGTGCTTCCTTCCAAGACGCAAAACCTGCGCTAACAGCTAATTTTTGCATGCTTATTAAAGGGGGTTGTTTACCAAAGCCATCAAACGCAGTGGCATGCTCGTTAAATGGGTGTGGGCTAAACGTGGTGTCGTAAAACGGCGCAACCTGCCAATGACCGTTATCACTTTGTAGAAACGACCAGTTTTTACTGTGGTCATCTTGGTTCGCTGCAAAAAGATTAAATATTGCTCGACGAAACTGTAATTGACCCACGCGGGGTGATTGACACACTTGTCGACTGGCCTTAATTAGATCGTGATAATCAAGGCTTGGCGTGCGAAAATCTGCATCTAACAAACCACACGCACTGTGCATATGAAGTCTTGCACGATGTGAATGCGTTGATGATATGACATCAAAACGCTTAACAGCTAGCCAAGCAATTGCCCCGCTTTTTTCGGGTGCATCAATCAATTGCCATCTAGGTGTTTCGCATTGTGCTTCGGTAGCCATTTTTAAATAAACGGCCTCGCAAAGCCCTTCTTCATGACCTAATGCAAGGTTTTTAGACGTAAATTTAACGAGCCAGGCCTCATCGTCAGGTTGAGCGTAGGTACGGCAACGATTGGGTTGATTGGCTTGCCAATACACTAGCGCCTTGGGCCTGGCACCTGCCGAGCTACCTGCCGCGACTAGGGCAGCCAACACCTTTTGCGTCTGCCCCTCCGTCGTGTCATATAGGGTTTGATCAAATAATTTTTGTGCTTCTAAACCAAGCATCGCCAAGTCAACATCAGTGCCGTTATTTGATATAAATTCAGACTCAGGCACATACGACAGCGCACCTATGCCATTTGCGCCCACAAACGCAAGCCGGTCTAACGGTGTGAGTTGTGCAGCCAAAATGCCTTGTTGACGAAAGACTCGGTCTTGCAGCAATAAGCCCCAACCATCAGGCAAACTGTCTGCAAAGACACCATGAAGGCCGTTGTGAGGCGACTTAGGTGCTAACTGCAAAGCCATTGTTGGCTGCAAAGTAAATGGTGAAAGATTGCCGAAACTTGATAAATATGCTTCGTTATATTGAAAAAATATACCTTGGCTATTTTGTGCAAGCGTACCAACCCAAACAACCTGACCACTTGACAGGGTTCGGTTGACTGACAGTTTTTGAATCGGTTTAAAGGCCATGTTTCAAGACATCTTCAATCGTTTTTGGAAATGGCATATTGGCGCGTGATGTGTGCCCTTGAGACAGATCATAGAGCCGCTTCAAGTCATCAAGCGACTGCCAAAGCAACAGTAACTGACGAAACGAAATTTGCCCTGTCAATTCAAATTTTTTGATTGTTGATGCAGGCACAGTGCTGCGCTGGGCCAAAGCGTCACGTGACATTTTTGCGGCTTTGCGCAAACGGCGTAAATGCTCGGCATAAGCATGTTGGACATCGGTTTGATCAAGTAGAAGCATAGATTAAATAATTTAGTTAGATATAATAGTATCTATTATATCTAACTAAATAATTAAATAGGTACAATAATGTCTATTTTAAGGTGATACGCCATACCCCGGCGCACGGTTTAAGCTTCTCCCCTAACGTCTGGAACAATCTGGCAGGCGGTAAACTTTTGTTAGTTTTTATCAGTAGACAAGTTAAACATGTTGAATATGCACGCACTACTTTTTTCAATATTTCATTTCAATTGGTACGATAGATTTCGAATCATCTCATTCGAAATACGCATTAGCATAAACACCCGCAGCCACCTGATATTAGGTCTAACAACATCAAGCACTGAAGCACTGAAGCTCAGGGTTAAGATGATGTCAAGGTGGATCAGACAGAAAGGGTTGCAAAAAGAACCGCCCCCCGTGTTCTTTAAATCTAACGAGACGTAATCGCTTATTTAGATCTTCTTAAATATTCACATACTGATATGCTTATTAAATGGCAACATAAAAAAAGCAATAAGGAACCGTTTTCATGCAATACAAAAAAGCAGATGCTAAAGCCTACGCTCAAATAAACTTAAAGGGTATTTGGGCGGCCAATTTAACGCCGTTTGATAACGACTTTAAGCTTGACGAAGGCGCTTACCGAGCCAACTTAAAACACTGGATGCTCGACTTAAAGCTATCGGGTTTATTTATTGCCGGCAAGCAAGCTGAGTTTTACGCCATGACGCTTGATGAGCGCAAACGCATCATTGATTTGGCCGTTGAGGTTTCAAACGAAGTGGGTGACCGCAATGGTTTGGGGCGTTGCGAAATCATGTCATCGTGCTCTGACACCAATATGGACGTGGTGCTTGATCTAGCCAAACATTCAGAAAAAGTCGGCGCCGCTTATATTGTAGTGCACAGTCCCTTGTTGCATTTTGGGGCGAACACTGATGACACCATTTTTGAGTATTACAAGTACCTGTGTGACCACCTTGATATTGGCATTGCCATGTGGAACCACCCCGATTGTGGCTACATTATGTCGCCCGAGTTGTGCGCCAGTATTGCAGAACTGAACAACATTGTTGCCATTAAATACAGCACCGATCGCGAACGTTGCAAACGTTTAACCGAGTTGGCAGGCCACATGATTCACGTCAGCAACCCGTCTGAAGACGAATGGCTCGACAACATGATTGAATTTGGGTGGAAGCTCTACCTATGCTCAACTCCGCCGTTCTTATTGCAATCAAAAGCTGACCAACGCATGAACGAATACACCGCCTTGGCCTTAGCAGGTGAGTTTGATAAAGCCCGTGTTGTGCGTGACAGCTTAAACCCTGTGCGCGAAGCCTTTAAAAACTCTAAACCACACGGCAAACCCCAAGCCCATGCCAAATGTTGGCAAGACTTGTTAGGCCAACATGGTGGTTTAGTACGCAGGCCTTTACTGCAATTAACTGAGGCTGAACGCGAAGCGGTGGCTGTAGCGTTTGATTCATGCGGGTTAAAAGTTTAGGAAATGTCTAACGCTCATCAGTTCAAACTTAAACTTCAAGTCAATGGCAAACAGGTGTCACAACACGTCGCACCTGACACATCGTTGATTGAACTGTTGCGCTTAGATTTGGGTTTAACGGGCACCAACCAAGGCTGTGACACCGCACAGTGCGGGGCATGTACCGTACTGGTTGATGGCCAAGCGATTAAGTCATGCAATGTATTGGCGTTGCAAATGCAAGGCCGGGTTGTGACGACCATTGATGGGCTAAACCTCGCCCCAACTGGCACTGAACACTTGACAACACAAGCAACACAAGCAACACAAACGGCGCATGACGCAAACGAGGCGCCTACCTTACACATCATGCAACAAGCCTTCATCGACCAGGGTGCACTGCAATGTGGCTACTGTACCTCGGGCATGATTATGCGTGCCGTCGCCATGGTGCACGAACGAGTCGCCATAGATGAACACGCGGTGGCCTTGGCTTTAGGTGGAAACCTCTGTCGTTGCACCGGGTATCACAACATTGTGCAAGCAGTTATGCAAGGACTGACTATATTGCGTGCGTCACAGCATTTACGCGGCATTATTAATACAGATCGTTTAGATCACACCAACGGTTTAGAAGGCGAACTTGACGTAAGTGGCATACACAGCACACATGATGAACATGACGAAAAGCATAAGACCATTAAAACAAACCAAGGCTCTCTATGAGTCAAGTCACACACTACCTGCGCCCATCAACCGTTCAAGCGGCCTGCGAGGCTTTGCAAGCCAACCCCAATGCTAAATTGGTGGCGGGTGGGCAATCACTTTTGCCGACCTTACGTTTAGGCTTGGCGTTGTTTGATGAGATCATTGACCTACAAGGTTTAACTGGGCCACAGAGCGCTTGGGCAGAACCTGTAGCAAAAGGGGCTCAGTCGGCCACCTTCCTCAATCAAATCAAAAGAAACATTCAGGCTCACACTTTAACAATAGGCGCCATGGCCACGCACGCCCAAATTCATGCGTCGGCTGCTGTGCAATCGTTTTGCCCGATGCTGACCCAACTGGCAGGTGGCATTGGTGACCAACAAGTGCGCAATATGGGCACGATTGGCGGCTCAATTGTCAACCACGACCCAGCCGCCTGTTGGCCAGCAGGTTTGTTAGCTTGTGGTGGCGTGGTGAATATTGCCTCGGCCACACAAACCCGGCATGCAGATGTTGATGATTTTTTTACAGGTCTGTTTAGTACCGCTTTAGAACCCGATGAAATGGTGGTCTCGGTGACTTTAAAAAAACCCCTAACCGCCACCTATTTAAAATTTGATCAACCCGCTTCACGTTTTGCGTTGGTTGGCTTAGCTGTGGCTCAGCATGCTCATCATTTTCGAGTGGCGATAACCGGCTTAGGGCACGGTGCCATACGTTGGCACGAAGCTGAAGACGCATTAACCCAAGCAACCCACATTACCCATGTCACGCTGGCACATGCCCTCAAAACCCTACACCTTGACCCCGAACGCGCGAGTGGCGATCTTCATGCGAGCGCAGTCTATCGCGTGCATATTGCTAAAGTGTTGTGCGAGCGGGCTGTTCAAAAACTTTTTTAATCGCAGGAAAACCATGACTGAACCCACCCACCCCGCACCCGACCATTACAGCGCCCCACTAAACTTTAACAATTGGGTGGCTGACCATGCTGATCGTTTAAAACCCCCTGTAGGCAACCAACAGATTTGGCCTAAAAGCGACTTAATCTGTACCGTGGTGGGAGGACCCAACCAACGCACTGATTTTCATGTCGACCCGTATGAAGAGTATTTTCATCAATTCAAGGGTAATGCATCGTTGCTTATCGCTGATCGGGGTCAGTTTGAGCGCATTCACTTAAAAGAAGGCGATGTCTTTTTATTGCCCGCCATGGTGCGCCATTCGCCCCAACGCCCTGAACACGGTAGCCTGTGTACAGTGATTGAACGCAGCCGCCCCAAGGGGGTGATTGATGGGTTTGAGTGGTACTGTGCCCACTGTGGCACGATGGTGGCCAAACGCGAGGTTCAGTTAGAAAGCATCGTAGAAGACTTGCCCGTGGCGTTTGCGTCGTTTTACGATACACCTGATGATCAAAGAGTTTGCCCTAGTTGCACAACCGTTCACTCTGGGCGAAACTGGCAAGCTTGGCACACCATGCTGGCTGATCGATTTCCACAAACGCAGTTTTAATTGCACAATGCTATAAAGCAGTCGAAAAGCCCCTTTATATACCGACACGACCAAGAAAAATCGTCACTAATCTATATTTGTACCCATAGAGCACTAAAGATTGAAATGAATTAACAAAACATGACATAAAACTAAACAATACTTTACGGAGCAAAAAATTGAAAAATCAAGTCAGAAAGTATCTCGGTAGCGCAGCCATTGTTGCCTCTACCTTGGTTGGGGGCACGGCCCTAGCCGACGTCAAAATTGGATTCATCGCCACCACCTCAGGCCCGGCTGCTGCATTGGGTCAAGATATGTACGATGGCTTCATGTTGGGCATCGAGCAACTCAAAGGCAAGCTCGGTGGTGTAAAGGTTGAAGTCATCAAAGAAGACGATCAATTGAAACCCGACTTGGGTGTACAAGCGGTAAACAAACTGATCGAACGCGACAAAGTCGACATCATTGCAGGCGTGACGTTCTCTAATGTGATGATGGCAATTGCCAAACCGATGGCTGATGCCAATATCATTTTTGTCGGTTCAAATGCGGGCCCAGCACCATTAGCTGGCGCGCAATGTAATAGCCAGTTTTTCTTCACGGCTTGGCAAAACAACCAGCAAGCTGAAAGCGTAGGTAAATACGCAACCGACACAGGTTACAAAAACGTTTACGTGATGGCGCCAAACTATCAAGCCGGTAAAGACGCCATTGCAGGCTTCAAAAGTCAGTTTGCAGGTGGTATAGCCGGCGAGGTTTACACCAAAGTCGGCCAACCCGACTACTCGGCTGAAATTGCACAGTTACAAGCCGCCAACCCCGATGCGGTTTATGTGTTTTACCCAGGCGGCATGGGCATCAACTTCATTAAGCAGTTCCGCCAAGCGGGCTTATTGGGCAAAATACCACTTATGACAGTCTCTACGGCTGACGGTTCAACCCTTCCCGCATTGAAAGAAACTGCCATAGGCGTTATTTCTGGCACATTCTGGGGCCCAGATTTTAAAAATGAAGTCAGCAAAAATTTTGTTGCAGCTTTTGAAAAGAAATACGGTCGTATTCCTTCACAATACGCCGCCCAATCTTATGATTCAGCTTTGTTAATTGACAGCGCCTTGAAAAAGACTGGTGGCAATGTGTCAAACAAAAAAGCCTTCGCTGATGCCTTGCGTGCCGCAGAGTTTGACTCTTTACGAGGCAATTTAAAGTTCAGCAAAAACGGTTTCCCCATTCAAGATATGTTTGTATTTGAAGTCGCCAAAGATGAGCAAGGCCGTGTATCGCTCAAAACCTTGACTAAGACTCTAAGCAACCACCCTGACTCGTTTGTAGGTCAGTGCCCGTTATAGATGACCTTCAACCTCGTTCTAGCCCAATCTCTTAACGGCTTTCAATTCGGTATTTTGCTATTTTTGATGGCGGCGGGGTTGACGCTTGTTTTTGGCATCATGAGTTTTGTGAATTTGGCGCACGGCTCTTTATATATGCTGGGCGCTTACTTTGCAGCCACCATTGCGTCGTATAGCGGTTCATACGTGTTGGCCGTAATTTTGGCCACGGTCTGTTTATTGGTGTTAGGGTGGTTGCTTGATGCGGGGGGCTTAGCCATTTTGCATAAACGCGGCCACCTTGATCAAGTGCTGGCCACGTTTGGTTTAGTCTTATTTTTCAACGAACTGGTGCAAGTCATTTGGGGTAACGCCCCTTTGTATATGGACGCGCCAGACGCCTTGGCGGGTTCGTTTAGTTTTCTTGATTTTAATTACCCAGCCTACCGACTGGTTATAATTGCCGCCGGTTTAGGGGTGGCGCTCGGTCTATATTTGCTAATTGAACGCACACGCATTGGTATGTTAATTCGTGCAGGGGCTAGCAATCGAGGCATGGTCGGGGCCTTAGGCGTCAACATAAATTGGCTTAATCGTTTTGTATTTGCCCTAGGGGCTGCGCTGGCGGGCTTAGCAGGTGCGTTGGTCGGCCCTATTTTGTCGATTCAGTCGGGCATGGGCGAGCCCATTTTAATTTTAACGTTAGTGGTAATTGTAATTGGCGGCATTGGTTCCATACGTGGGGCGTTTTATGGTGCTTTGGTGGTGGGTATTGTTGACACCATGGGCCGAGTGTTGCTACCTGTTTGGTTAAGTCAAACCTTTAGCCCTTCTTTTTCAAGTGCTGTAGGGCCCGCTTTAGCCTCAATGCTGGTGTATGTACTGATGGCGGTTATTCTGGCCATCAAGCCTGATGGTTTATTTCCCGTTAAAGCGCGGGGCAGTTGATGCACTTATTACGTCCGTTCCTCATAGCCTTGGTTTTAGGCATTTTATTTCTGATACCGCTTATCGCTTGGGCAACTGACGATATTTTTCTACTGACTTTGTTTGGTCGTATTTTAGTATTCGCTTTAGCTGCCTTGGGTTTAAACATTGCGCTGGGTTTTGGGGGCATGGTGAGTTTAGGTCATGCCATGTATATAGGCTTAGGGGCCTATGCCGTGGGCATCTTGTCAACCTACGGCATGACCAATGGTTGGTTGCATCTCTTCGTTGCCATAGCCGTCACCACGGCGGTCGCTATACCCGTCGGTTGGGTAGCTCTGCGCACGCAGGGCATTGCTTTCATCATGATCACGCTGGCCTTTGCACAGTTGGTTTACTTTGTGTTCGTGAGCTTGACACAGTTTGGTGGCGACGACGGCATGAGTTTAGAAAACCTCAGCTATTTTGGTGGCCTCACAGGCAATAAATACGCGCTATACGTTTCACTGTCTTTGGTCATAGCTTTTGTATTGTGGCTCATCAACCGTTTGGTGAATTCGCGTTTTGGTTTGGTGCTTCGCGCCACTTGCGTCAACGAGCGCCGTATCAACGCCTTGGGGACACGCAGTGTGCCTTACAGGCTCACAGCCTATGTGTTGTCAGCACAAATTTGTGCTGTGGCGGGCTTTTTTTTAGCGAATTTAACAGGGTTTGTCTCACCTGCCATCATGAGCTGGGTCATTTCAGGCGAATTGATTGTGATGGTGTTGTTAGGTGGCCTTGGCACAGTGTTTGGCCCCATCATTGGCGCGGTTGCATTTTTATTACTTGAAGAAGGCTTAAAAATGTTGACTGATAACTGGCCTCTAATTATGGGCCCCTTCATCGTTTTAGTGGTGGTGTTTTTAAAGAATGGTTTATGGGGTTTGTTGCAAGACAGTAAAGAAAGCGCCCAAGGTAATGGGGGGGGCCATTAAATGCATGCTGCGCATCAGGCTAAATATTCAACAGCAAATCAATCTGCACAAAAACCTTTGCTTAAAATATTGGGTTTAGTCAAAAACTTTGGCGGTTTGTGCGTCACTGACCAAGTTGATTTGTCAATTCATAAAGGTCAAATTCACGCAGTCATTGGCCCTAACGGTGCGGGCAAAACCACCCTAATTAACCAGATTGTGGGTGAAACTAAACCCGATGCGGGTCATATTTATTTGGGGGAAGACGAGATCACGCATTGGTCAGTCGCTCACCGCGCAAGGGCTGGCATTGGGCGTTCTTACCAAATCAATTCTTTGATTCCGCACTTTACTGTTCTAGAAAATGTTTTACTTTCAGCTCAGGCGGCCGATGGTCATAACTTTCATTTCTTTCAACCCGCCACATCAGTTAAGCGATTGACTGATCAAGCCCACGCCTGTTTAGCGTCTGTTGGCTTAGCGCACGAGCACCATCGCGTCGCAGGTGCCTTAGCTTATGGTCAGCAACGGTTAATTGAAATTGCCATGGCGCTGGGCACACAGCCTAAATTATTGCTGCTCGACGAACCCATGGCCGGTTTAGGCCCCACCGAAACCGAACGCATGATCGTATTGCTTTCACAGTTGCGGCAGCACTATGCCACCCTATTGGTTGAGCACGATATGGGCGCTGTATTTGCATTGGCCGATCAAGTCAGTGTATTGGTTTATGGCAAAGTGCTCATGTGCGACAGCCCCGATGCGGTGCGCAACAGCGAAGTGGTGCGCGAAGCGTACTTGGGCGACGAAGAGGTTGATGCATAATGGTGCCATTACTCGAAGTCAAAGACCTCAACGCAGGTTACGGCATGAGCCAAGTATTGTTTGACATGAGCCTGCACGTCTTACCAGGCCAATGCGTCAGCCTGCAAGGCCGCAACGGTATGGGCAAAACCACCACCGTTCGTAGCATCATGGCGCAGTTGGCGCACACATCTGGCCAGGTTTTATGGAAAGGCCAATCGATTGATCGTTTGGCTGACTTTGAAGTGGCCCGCTTGGGCATAGGTTTGGTACCAGAAGGTAGGCAAATATTTCCCAACTTAACAGTATGGGAAAACTTGGTCGCCACGGCCCGTGCACCCAAGCAATCTGAGGGTTGGACGCTCGAACGTGTCTATGCCTTATTTCCCCGTTTAGCAGATCGCGCCAAACACTTTGGCAACCAGTTGTCGGGCGGAGAACAGCAAATGCTGGCAATTGGCAGAGCCTTAATGACCAATCCAGAATTACTCATACTCGATGAAGCCACCGAGGGTCTTTCACCTTTATTACGCCAAGAAATTTGGCAAACGCTTAGTGCTTTACGTGAAAACGGTTTATCAATATTGGTGACAGATAAGAACTTAAAACAATTACTCACATTATGTGACCACCATTACATCGTTGAAAAAGGACAATGCGTGTGGTCGGGCGACTCGACCGCATTTAGGGCGGACGCCTCACTTAAACAGAGGTACTTGGCAGCATGAGTATTCAAGATCGAAATAAAGTCGCTATTATAGGTCGCGGCGCTGTCGCATCTGCAATCATAGCTTATGCATTAAACGACAAACGCTTTGATGTGGCACTCGTGCTGCAACCTGGGCGACCCTCATCTAAACCAACGGCTACGAACACAACCGGGCAAGAGGTAAACACTAGCTGTGCCACGGCGGTTCAATTAGACATGAAGGTGCTTTTTGGCGTCGAAGAACTACTCGCTTGGCACCCTGATCTGGTGATTGAAGCGGCAGGTAAAGCTGCATTGCAAGATTATGCAGCACCGTGTTTAGCCTCTGGAGTAAGTGTGATTGCGGCATCAGTTGGTGCCTTGGCTGATGAGTTACTTTACACGCAACTAAGCGATGCCGCCCAAAGCGGGCGTAGCAAGTTAATCTTACCCTCTGGTGCAGTCGGGGCATTAGATTATTTGTCGGCCACCCGTTTTGCAACCCCCAGTGCTGACACCCCAACACGCATTGTGTACGAGTCTCGCAAACCCCCCGCGGCGTGGCAAGATGTGTTGGCTGAACTTGAATTACCCTTAAACCCTACCGCCCCTATTACCTTGTTTGAAGGCTCTGCGCGAGAAGCCGCTAAGCTATTTCCGCAAAACCTTAATGTGGCGGCGACCATAGCTTTAGCTGGCGCAGGCATGGAAAAAACTCAAGTCAGTGTCGTGGTTGACCCTGAAGCGCAGGGCAACATTCACACCATCAACGCAACTGGCACCTTCGGCAGCATGACGACTCAAATTATGAACCGCCCCTCACCTACCAACCCCAAAACATCTTGGGTCGTAGGTTTGAGTCTAATTGCTGCTATAGATCGTTATTTTTCGGCTGTTGTGGTGGGCTAAAGTTTTAATGATTTGAATGTTATGAGCGTCGCTTCACATATATTGTGCTCATAGCGTGCAGGTTACTGCTACCGATGGAAGCGCCTGATCATCAGCAGTGGCGTTAAGGCTTGACAGTTTCTTAATGATTGGTTCCTCTGCTAATGAGGCTAGCCGATCTTCAAGCCTTTGTCTTTCTTCTGTCAGTCTTTCTTTTTCAAGTCGTTCTGAGTTGTACTTTTCTATAGCGTCTTTCAATACAACACCATCTTTAATCAAGTAAGTCACAGCAATATTTTTAATATTAAGTTCCTCAAGTGTTGCCTCCTGCTCAGGAAAATCAGAAGATAGGTATGATTTTTTACCGTCACGGAATTCAGTCAAAAATTGAGTGAAACCAAACTCTCCCAACCAACGCTTAGTTAACTTGAAATTATTCACAAAGATTTGGAGTTCGGTATCACCGCAACTTTGCGCATTCCAGTCAAATAGTGTGGTTACTGAGTAGTTAAGTTGCGTCAACACTTGTGGTTTTTGTGCGCAACTCAGAGTGAGAGAAGACCCATAGGGCTGAACACCATCATTATTGGCTCTAAGCGGAAATGAGGAGATTGAAACCGCAAATTTTGTTTGCTCAAATTGAGCTAGGCTTTTATCAATTTTCGGAATACGTGCGTCGATCTGCTTAATTCGGGCATTGGCACGAGTTTCTGACAGCTTATCTTTTAGGGAAAATTTAACCTGCGCTAAATCTCGCTGCTTTTTTTCAGAAGCGGCTTGATTAATAAAGCTTAAAAAGTTTGCCTGCCATGGCAACGACCATTCAAAAGGGTCTGCCTCAGAGTAGCCCGTGGCACTCTGCAAAAGAAAAGGCTTTGCAGTCGTGTCCAGGTAACGCCACAGGGTTCCCTCAGAGCCCATTACCTTGTTTAACAATTCGCCTTTGTCAAGTACCATTTGTGTTGAAGCAAGCACCTGAGTTTGCCAGTCATTCTGCATGCGACAAGCCGCATTCAAATAAGTATAGTGTGTTGTAGTAACCAACTCACCACGCAAAATAACCCATGCGGGCTCATTGATGGGTTGCGAACTTGCGCCTAATTCAGACTGAACCCGAGCTAATGCGTTGTAGGCATCTCGTAAGCTTGAGTCTTTTACAGACGGGTCTCGCCCATAAACACTAAAGTCTGACGCCAACGTTGCGGCCTTTCCTGGTGCACTAATCGCAACCGTTACAGCTTGGGCTAAAGCCTTATTAAAAACCAGATAAAACTTTGTAGCATTTGCTAAGTTGCGTTCATTTTGTATGGCGACCGACCCAGATTGCATGTTGGATTGGCTGAACATAGACGGCGCTGCAGCCTGTATGGTGCTAATTCGATTAGACGTAGCACCAATAACAGAAGTATCGGTTGATGAATTCCTAATAGAACTGACGACATCGATTGCAGTGACCCACTCAGGTCTTGGTAAATTTTTGATGCCCGACTCGGGAAACTCTTCGAGCACTCTACTCTCGAGAAAGTTAAAAGGACTTGATGGGCTGTTAAATCTAGATAATACATCTACCCAGTCGTCTTCAGTCTTGAGCAAGTTTCGACCTGTTGGGAAAATCAATATAAAGTTCCTCCAAACCGTATCTCTTTGAAGTTTGTAATTTTGTAAATAATTTATTTGTTGCGTCTTGAAGGTCTCACGAAGTGGCTCGACAGCGTCGAATCGCAGTAAAAATTGGGTAATCTCTTTGTAACCAGCTAAGGTAAAAGCCGCAGGCACTTCAACTTTTGAAGGCTCACCAAAGGGATTCCAAAAGTCACTTAACCGCACGCTGTTAACACCTGGCCGAAGAGTAACCCATTCATTGAGCCAAGACAATGAAGTTTGACTATTAGCCAACGTAGTAAATCTATTATTAAAACTAACTTCTAAGTTGTTGAGATTGTCTTTCGTTTCAAAGGTTAAATAATATAAAAAAATCTCATAAGTTTCAAAAGCTTCTCTAGGGTTTGAGCCGACCAAAAGGTAGGTAGACACATTAAGAACCGGCCTTGGCAGGGCTGATAACTGAGAGAAATTTGCATTATTTTTTGCAGCTGTCAACGCGTTATAACGAAAGATCATGAAGTCCATCGCTTGGGCAGTGAATTGCTCATCTCTATTTTCAAGAAATAGTGGCCAAAATTTACCATCTATTTCATTTTCTTCGAACAATCTGTACGTACTAACAAAATTTTCTTTAAGCTTCGCTTTTAGCGGTGCCGAAACTCCGGAAAAAGGCAGTAGAAAATTTGAGCTGTTGTTGTCTTGTTGGGTCAACCAAACAACTTGAGGGCGAGTTGACACGATTGTATTAACCATACTTCTTGCGTCATGTGCTTGAGTGACTTTAGCCAAAGTAAACTGCTTGGCCTTATCAATTTCAGATATGGCATTCATAAAGCCAGCAAAAAACCAAACTGCTACAAGTGCCACTGCACCATAGAAAGCAGCCCATCTTATCTGTTTTTGACGTTGTGCTTGCTGAACGTAAATAGCCAATGGTTGATAAACACGATCTCTTTTAAGCACATGATTGAACAAGGCTGGCCCAAAAGCCATTGCACGGGCATTATTTGATGAAGCACTGTTTTCAGCTGGTAACGCCGCTGACAAAAATAATCCTCGAAATATTGCCGATTCGCGATACGATGACGAACTAAAAAGAGACATCAACGCACTTTCAATAGGGCCTTGAAGTTGACGAATGTCATGGGTTGCCAGTAGCCCAGACATCTCAACCTGCGCCCCTTGTTGAGTTGCTCGCAACCCCAACCATGGCATAAAACGAGCCAATTCAGCCATCGCATGACGAATGCCAGTAGAAAGCTCGGCTATATTGAGGGGTAACAGAACACCAGCCGCTTGATTTCTTAAATCGTGAGGTAAGTAAGTGATTAAGTTATTGATGCCTTCTAACTTATCAGCCTGCGTCAATACGACATAAACGGGCAATCGACGCTTGGCTAAAGCCATTAAATCGCTGATGCGTTGACGAGCTAAATACAAGGCCTGATGCGTTCTACCAATAACCTGAGGTTTTAATTGGTCAACACTGATGCAGACAGTCACTGAAGCACACTGCTCGGGCAAAACATCGACTGACATACAAGCCAACAAACGTTCCCAAGCGGAATCTCTTTCAAAAGTGTCGCTATCAGGATCAATATGACGACCCGAAATATCAATAGCAATACCCGAGTCAAGAAATGAAAATTTACAAGACTGTGTAGGAGAAAGCGTATTAGAAATTTGTGATGGTCTCTCGAACTCAGACGAGTTGCTGCCTTGCAAAAGGGTTGATTTACCTGCTGAGCCCAAACCTAGGACAAAATTAAGATTATGGTTGCCCAATACAGATTTATCTACACTTTTTGACATCGCTAAATAACGTTGAACTTCACTTACCCATTCTTGATCAGGAAGCAGTGCTTGTTCAATTGGCGCTTGTGTTTTGAGCCGATGCAGTGCACGATATCTAACGATAGTGCGCCTGGCCAAAGTAAAAATAATCCAAAGTAAAATGGCTGTTACCGGCCACAACCACATACTGCCTGCTGGCCAACCAAGATAAATTTGGCAAGCCCACCCAATAGTGATTAACACCAAAAAAAACATAACTAGAAATAAAAACTTAAGCGTTTTTTTAAGCATTTTTAACCATTACACGAACGTTAGCGTTGAATACTTTTGAAACTGTTCCAAGACGGTAGGCATCTTATTTCCAACCTGACAAGACCGAGTAGACGTTTAACTGTAATAAGCCGAGCAACATTAATGCAAAAATAGCTAAACAGCCAAGGGATATAAGTACCGGCATGTAATCACGCCAGCCTTTCTTCAATGATTTGCTAGTCATCATATTGCCACTGAGAGAGGGAAACGTTTGCGCACCATGATTAACCAAGTTAATGCCTTGCAGTACCTCACTCGCTGCCCGTTGTCGTCGCAACTCAAGCGCTTCGATCGACAAATCATACACAAACCTTCCCTTGAACCCGTTTGCTAAGCAAAAAGTAAAAACATCTTTAGCGATTTGTGACTGACCTGTTAGAGCATCCATTCGATCAAAGAACTGATCACCAGCCAAACTTGTCTTGAAATACTTCATCTGTAAGAGTGTTTGTGACCACTGATCAGAAACACCTGGCCATTGTGCGTTCATAATGAGTTCGTCAGCCCAAGCACAAACAGCAAATAAAGCTTGCTCAACAGCTGGAGTAGGTTGTTGCGACTTTTGGCTAAACTTCTTAATTTTTTCCACCCAACGAGTGGATTTTACATACAACTCAGTAGCGTTGATGCGGCGGTCTTGAACAACAACTGCCACCTGCATCATAAATTCTGCAAATGGCTGACAAAAATAAGCACGTTGTGAGTAACTTAGAGTGTTATCAGTCATAGTTGAATAACCTTGCTACTTTCTGGATCTGGCTTAGGGCGGTCGCCTTGAAGCGTCGAATTGTCTGGATTTAGAAATACAACAGGTTCAGAACCAAGCAATTTTAAGTCATTAATCATGACCTCAGACAAGTCGAGTGACATATACATTATGGCAGGCACTGCGGCATAACTCTTTACAATAATTCCCGATTTAGTCACTGAAACTGGAACTTCAAGCATTCGCACACGCTGGGCTATCGGAGAATTGTAATAACCCGCGTAGAGCAAAATAACCTGAGCTTCTTGTCTGCGAGCCAACACGATTGTGTCGATCGCACCAGGCTGAATCACATAACGATCAACTGACAAAATCGCTGGGTCTGTGACAGCACCACCCGATAACAAGCGATCAAGCTCTTCAAGGTTAGTAGATAACTTCAAAACTGCTTTAGGATTATTGCCTTGAATCACCGCAATAGTCAGAGCGTGCGCAGCATCGCTGACACTGTTTAGGCTTTTGCTCGCATGAATATCAATCACTACCCCGCGCGGATTAGAGGAGTACTTTATATCTGCCATGGCATCTTTTGCATTGTTTCCACCGAGCATAGAATTTACAGACGAACAACCTGTCAATACCACGAGCGCAAACAGCACCAATCCTGATGTACAGGCCTTTGAACTCAACCACTTAGAGATAAGTAAAAGAGATCTCATCTTTAAAGTCCTTACATACTGTTGCTGAAAATAAATCAAGTTCTAAAAAAAACAAGTAAAGCCCGCATTGTCTTGGGCAGACCCAACCAATGAAGGCATACGGTTCCGCTTGAAGTTGCCTCTTTCCAAATTGGGTCAAGTGTATCAACCTTCCACACCCCCGCATTACCCGCTTCTGCGACACCATAAGGTACACGATCGAGCCGCTCGAGTGGAATACCTGCTAAGGCTCGACTGACCACGGTTTCAATTCGGGTCAGTGAAGCGAGCTTTGCCGATGATGCCTGAAGCAGTTGCATTTCTGTAACTTGTTGAACCACCAAGTAAACAACATGACCACCCACATTTGCAGCCGATGGCACAGTTGCCTCAAGCCAACCATCGCGAGGTTGGAAAACAACCACGTTATCAGGCCCGCTTCGCAATTGGTCAAGCAAAGCCAACACAATTTGACCCAATCGATCAAATAAACGGCAAGGATCGTTTCGTTCCCACAAGGGTAATTCTGGACAAGAAACACCCCCTACAGCAGATAGTCGACGAGCCAAGACAAGAAAACATTCAAAAATATCAGAGGGTGATGCATGCATACGCAGGCGGTGGCCGGTTTGCGTTAAGCACTGAGCCAATTCGGCATGTACCATGCGATCTCGTAACCATACCGATTCAATCGTATCGCCATTCATTCGCCAAGGCTTGGACATCGCTGCTAGCCTAGATTCAAAAGCCTGCATCGACTCAAAAAACTGATGAACAATAGCAGATAAAGCCGGATGAGATTCAACCGTTAAACAAGCTGGTGCATACGACTCGTCAAAGCTGACCGTGCCCGCTTGCACAACCAACTTGGCGACTGACAAAATATTCATGCCCTGCGCCGAATCGATCTCGTCGCCCACTAGAAAACGCAGACGAAGCCATAAGCGATCGATTTCTAGGTCGGGGGTGTCATCGTAGAGATCAGCAAGTTGCTCGCTGTAGCTCGCTACCTCAAACCGACCATCTAGACCCTTGTCAGCCACGGCAGGTGAACCGTCTGTAAATTTTGGTAAACCGATCGCTACTTTATAAACCCCATCTTGGCTAAGAATATTTCTAATGTCGGCATCAGCCAAACGGGCGTTCAAACGAATGTCAACCCATTGCCCATCAGGCATAAATGCTTGCAATTGACTACAAGCCAAAAAACCAGATTGCAATCTATCACTCACAAACTTAATCGATGAAATAGCGCCTGCGTGGTTTGGGTTTAATTGCAAAACACGCGCAAGAGCTTGTGCCTGATATGCGTCGTTATACTGAAAATGTTGGGGCTGAAGAAAGATGCCTTGACGCCAATAGATGGGTTTAGAAAAATTCATTACTTGTCTATTCCATATTAAGAAGATTTATTTTTCACGCCGCTAGGCACAGGCAACAGAATTGTCCCGGCACAAGAGTCATACCAGGACAATTAGAAAGGTTTTGTAAATTCATACTTGTTAATCGAGTCATCGGCATCGCTTCAACCAATACTGTAAATGCCCCAGTCATGGGTATGGTTGGGCCCATACACATGCCGCTGTCAAGCCCAATTCCCATGTCACCTTCTGACATGACTACCCAAGATAATAAATTACCCGCTGGTGTAAATTCCATCAAAATATTAGGTGCGGTTGGCAACGCCAATTCAGTTTCTGAAATATTAGGGAATGGAATAACAATTGGCCCATCATCACAACAATCTGGAAACCCCATATTCATATTCATCATGTTATTCGAAAACATTTTTTCAGCTTCCTATTTTTTTAGATCAAGCTTAGTACGTTCCATGATAACTTTATGAAAGCTAGTTTGTGCATTAACCATCACTTTAGAAAAGTCGGCATGAGTTAAGTTAGCAGCATCAAAACTAGCACCATTTAGTTTAGCACCCATCAATAATGCGCCGGTTAATTGAGCCGACGCAAATGTTGCTTCAGATAAATCGGTACGCTCAAATCGGGCACTAGAGGCACGAACGCCGGTAGCATCAACTTGACTCATATTAGCCAATCCAAAGTAACTTTTACGTAAATCAGCACCCCTCATATCGCAAGCATGTAGATCTACTTGGCGAAAAAAACTCGCTTTTATTTGAGCATTTTGAAAATTTGAGCCCGCAAAGCTTGAGTTCAACACCACATTCGTCGACTTAAAGTTCGCCTCAGAAAAATTAGATGCCTTAAGGTCACAGTGTGCCAAGGTGGCATTAAGAAAATCGGCTTTTAAAAACTGGGCACCTATTCCTGTACAGCCTAGTAAAGCCGCTTTATGAAAGCTCACTGAATTTGCCTTCAGTGCGCTGCAATCAATTGGGCTAAGAATGGCCTCAAGCTTGGGGGGTTTACCGCTCAACAACTTTGCAGGGTCAATCTCAGAGCCGACCTTAATGCCAAGCATCTTACAACCGTTCATATTAGCGCCCGTCAAATCAACCGAACCTAATTTGACGCTGATCAATGTTGCTTCAGTTAAATTAGCGTTTTTTAAACATGCACCATCTAAAAGTGCTTGGTCTAAAATCGCACGTGTCAATATCGCCCGATCAAGCCGAGCGCCAGTTAGATCAGCACGGCCTAAATTAGCGCCTGTCAAATTAGCATCTCTTAAATCAGCGTCACGCAGATCAGCCCTTGCCATGGTTGCGCCTGATAAATTTGCCCCCACTAACGACGCACCAGAAAAGCTAGCACCATCTAAAAATGCATCTTTTAAATTAGCCCCATCGAGATGTTGCCCTGACAAGTCAACCCCAACCCAGTCGCTACCAGCAGGAATAGGCCGAGCTGGGTTTGCTCGCAGATAGTCAGCAATATGCCGACCCATTTCTTTTGGGTCGGCCAACGCACTGGGTTGATCCATCCAATGCGCTGATCTTCGGTAGCGCTCAGTGGCGGCAATCAGTGCCGCGGTTAAACCTTCTCGCATCTTTGCTGCTTCTGGCATATTTATCGCCCCCTGCTTAACGCTTTGCTCTATGGCTAGCTGTAGGGCAGGCGCTCTACGTATGGGCGGCCCAGCCAACATATCTTTCATTTTTTGATCAACCATCGGCTTCAAATCAACGCCTTGCTTGGCAACCATGGCCTCAATTTTTTTAATTGATTCTTCACGCCCTTTCAGACCAAGCGCTCGCGCACGCTTGACCAACCCAGCCAACTTGACCTGATCAGGGTTATCAGCCGACAACACCGCAACCATATCGGCAGCAATCTGTGTGGCTTCATCAACCGTTGCATCAGGCTTAGCCGCGGCAACCCCACCAGCAGACGTCACGGATGATTCTGCTTTTTCACGGGCATCAACCGCACTTTGAAGCGCCTGACTCATCTTCGCTTTGGCCGCCTTAGGAATAGTAGGCAAAATAGAAGCCCTTTGCCCTTCGGGCAACAAGGGTGACTCATCTAAACAAGCTAATGCTGCATCTTGCGAAGTTCCACTTCGAATAGCCAGTTGATCTTCATAATGGCTCAACGGCCTTGGGTTGCTGCAGTCTTCGAGCGCCGCAAACAACAAATTGACATCGTGCGCATCACTTTCTGTTATGGGAAATGAACCTCGCCACATCAGCCCGAGTAACCCTGCTTGCGGCAGTAACATGACTGTGTCGGCATGCATAACTAGGGGTATCAAAGCGGGGCCTTGCGGGGTACGACGAATGAAGCAACGCGGTTGCCAGTCTGGTAAAACCCATTGTCTTGTCTGGCCATTAGGGCACATGCCCTCAACTCTAAACACATCACCCGTCTTAAACCATCCATCCAAACGCTGGTCAGTCGAAGCAACCATCAACTGTTCAGGCGAGGTATCGCCAGCTAGGGCTGGAAAATCTTCTTTTTTCCAACGTGCATCATATGTACCAAAAGGTTTAAACCTATCTGGCGCATCTAGGGGAACAGGCCCATAACCCGCCGAAGTTGGCCGATCAGAGGGCGATGCAACCAACTGATTAGGGTATTCAATTTGAGGCAGCGGCTGACCAACCCAGGTTTCAACATATAGTCCACGCCCAGAAGGGTTTAACCCATGGCCATGACCACCAAATGACTTCGACCAATCAAGCTTTACAGGCCCGTTGATTGACTGAGGGTCAGATGGCCAAGCTACCCCTGCTCGCTTAAGCCAGGTTCGAGCACCTGTCACACAAAGACTTTTACCTATTAAAAGCTGACCTTCCCGAATCAAGCTAACATTGGCAAGCGCTGAGGTCGCCCCAATTTGTGCAGGGTAGACGTCACCGAAAGCCAACCATTCTGCACGGGGTTTGAAAAATCCTAAGTCAGGCACCGCTTTGCTGGGTAATGCAGCAACCAAAGACTTCCAAAACAACTGCTCTGAACAGAGCATTGCAGTCGAACCTTGCATTTCAAAACTTGCCATAACGGTAACAACAAGTTCAACGCGACCACCCGGACCTAATACGGGTCGTGAGGAACAACTTAAAGATTGTGGCTTTATAGTGAGCATAGAGCTAAAAAAACGCCGAATCAGGTAGCGCCAACAGTAAGGTATGGCACTGCTCTACGATCTCATTACGCGAAATTTCAGGGTCAACTGAGTCGGTTGCCATTAAATGGTCTGCCATGGCTTCGCTAGCCGCGAGTTGTCGAGCAAGCGGAATTTTGGCAAAAGTATAGGTATGCAACGCTGAAAAGTTGTCACCTACCTGACTTTCTTCTGTCATGTTATGACTCCAATTTATGCTGTTTCAACAGCCCGTGTTCCGGTTCAATCACTACTAGCTTCTGAACCTGAAGATGTATTGTCGTCTAAAGCTTTATTAAGCACGTTTGCGTCATCTGTCTCTGAGCCGTCATTGTCATTGCTAGCCGGTTTACTATGGGCTTTACTATACGTCGAATCCATGCCGCCTTTCGCAGCAGGGAAGGCCACTTTGCCAGCAAACTTGAAACTTTTCACAATCTTAGCAAAAAGTGCCGCTTGTTCTGCACTCATACCAGCAGCCTCTGCTGCAGCTTTAAAATCAAGGCCCTTAGTCAAAAATCCAAACGCCGCTGCACCTTTGTCGCCAAACTTATCTAAAAGGGAAACTTTTTTTGCCAGTTCTGCCGCTTTTTCAGCATTTTCAGCTTGGGTAACGGCTTCCTCTGCTGCTTTGGCTGTTTGCTCTGCCTTTTCAGATGCTTTGGCTGCCTCATCAGCGGCTTTAGTCGCTTTGGCAAGATTTTCAGATGCTTTGGTTGCGGCTTCCGTTGCTTCGGTCGCTTTTAGGGCTGTTTCGCCAGTTTTTGAAGCTTCTTCAGCTGCTTTGGCTACGTCGACTGCTTTTTCTGCATCTTCTACCGCTTGAGTTGCTTTGATAAGGTTTTCGGCAGCATCGGTTGCGTCTTGCGCTGCTTTAGCCGCTTTTGCCGCATTGGCTGCTTGCCCCGCCTTCGTAAAGGTCCAGGCGCTCTTCGCAGCCTTATCAGCGTCTTGGGCTTTTTCGGCCGCACTAACGGCATCTTTAGCCGCTTGAGATGCTTTTTCTGTATTCTCGGCTAACTTACCTTCAGCCACCGCAGTTTCAGATGCCTTAGTTGCTGTTTCTACATCTTTCGCTTCATTAGCTGCTCTCGCCACATCTTCCGCTTCTTCAGACGCTCTAGCGGTCTCATCCACTGCTTTGGCCGTTTCACTGACCGCTTCAGCCGCTTCAGCTGCGTCTGCAACAACAGCAGCACCTGTTGTAAAAATTTTTAGAGATGCCATGGAAAGTTCAAAATCTGTACTTTCCATTGAAGCCAACGTGGCATCTAAGCTCAATAGCACCTGCCCCATTGAAATGGTGTCAAAAGGCATGGTCAAACCTATCGTGGTGTCCATCGCAAGACCAATAACGGTGTCGCTACTCATACCCAACTTGGTCTCGCTCATACTGCCTGACAGAAAGTTATTAGTTCCACCAAGCACGGTCTCACTCGATTTTCCAGTCACGAGTGCCGTCTCAGCACCATAAACAGACTCAGATTTACTACCGCCTATTAATTCGGTCCAGACAACAGGGGGAGAACTTGCTTCCTGCCCAAGTATTAGGTTAGTCACACTTACAGCCATAAGCGAAGGGTTCATCCCCGATATCGCTGTCCAATCAAGGTTGACTTCACTATAAATTGTCTTGGCTGAACTAGACTTTGCCGTTGCAGGCATGCTAGGAACCGGGTCGCCCGCTTGCAATTCAGATTCTGGCACAGGCAAGCTAACGTTTGGACCAATGGCAGCATAATGATTACCCACAATACGTTCAAACCCACTACCCCAGACCATTTTGTTTTCCGTGCCAAAAACCTCTTCATTTGAAACAATAATATTGGGGTTACCGGACGTAGCTGTCTTAGTACCAATAGAGACCGTCTCATATAAGCCGACAACTTTAGTTGAAGTTCCACCAATTAAGGTCGTTTCATCTTCCTCAACAGACTCGGTTGTGGTTGTAGACTGTTGAGCATATATACCAACTGTTTGAATATAACGATTACCACTCACACGATCAGCTTTATTACCATCGATTTGCATCACAGAATCTTGCAAGTTGTGGGTCACACTGCCAGCCCCTAAAACCTCTGTTTTTTGGCTACCCACAACATAAGACGAATTTCCTTGCGTCGCTTGATAGTGATTTTTTCCCGTTAATTGATAAGTGTGACCAGCCGCCGATATACCAAAGTTATGGGGCTGATCTGCAACGCTTGTTGAAGAACTGCTTCCAGACTCATCAGTTGTTTCTGATGTGACCTGCCCATTTTCACTCAGATCACCATTTTCTTGTGCTGCCTGCATGGCGGCATCAATTAAAGACGGCAAGTTGGTTTTGATCCATATTTGCATCGTCGAAGGTAGGCTGTCAAAGTTCGGGACAATATCTTTCCACACAGTTGGACTCGCAGCGCTCATTTGAACTCGCCTCTAAACACAACACATATTATGTTAATCATTATCACGCCCAAAACGTCCACCAAATGCACCCATAATCACGGCGACTGAATGATTAGACGACTGAATGCGAACGCCAGACGTTTCGGCTGTGTCGTCCATGTGTAACTCATTTCCCGTGCGACTCACGATTCGATTAATCGTCGAATTAACATTATTCACCGAAGAGGGTGTCAAAGAGTTATTAATGGCGGCCACGATGATGGGCTGATCAGGGTCACCATTCATGAACGCAATCATGACCTCGGCACCCCGTACGAGGGGAAAATGAAAACCCGTATTTCCTGCTTCACCAGGGCCGTTATAAGGCCCAGCGAAACGCACCCAAGTAGAACCTTTCATTTGATCGTGCTGAGACGAACCAAACAAGAAAACCACCTTGTAACGACCAAACTCATCTAACGTCGGTACGTTACTGTCTTCCCCATCAATTTGAGCGGGAAGGTAGCCTGAGATATGAGGCCAAGGTGTTTTTAACGGTAAGCGAAAAGGGGTGTCGTCAACAATTGCTTCAAAGTCTGCAATGTAAAAGTTATCATTTACTTTTGTACCGTTTATTTCGGGGGCAGCAAGCCCAAACCCCGTTTGAGAACCGCGGTGACGAACAGAAACAATTCGGTAGCGCTGATTAAAAGACTTACGAGGGTGCTCCTGCAAAGTGATGACACTGCCAACATTTAAGTTACCGGCTAAAGCCTGACCTTGAAAAACAAGAGACTGAGCGTTCAACGCTTCAGTTCGAAACTTGACATAAGCATTAGCTTGTTGATTGTTTTTAATGTTCCCGCCAAAAACAATATTTGAACCCCAGCTGGTCTGACTTCGACTCGAACTGGCTGTGACCATATCTTGTCCGCGGCGATAGTTATAGTTTTGTAGGGTTACGCTCTGAGCTAAGCCAACCTGGCGCTGCCCAAAAGAAATAACAGACGTTTTGTACTGGTCTACATCAATCGAACCATATGGTCGATACATCATGGTCTTGGAGTGAGAGGATAACGAAGCAATGTCATCAACAAAAACAATGCGTTCACTACCGTCTGAATCACCTTGATCAAAATAGAAAAATACGCCTTCAAACTCTAGCCATCGGTTGATGAAATCCCAGTAGCTTTCTTCATACTGCATGACAAAACTGCGTTTCATAACGGGGCTACCCAGCTTTAATTCATAATCGATACCGCTTTGCAAACCATTTTTATCGAAAACACGCTTGATTAAATTCGAGATATCTAACTCTTTAGCGGAATCAACATAAGCACAGTTGATCAAGGATTGTCTGAGCCTCACAACACTCGGTTCAAGTCGAGCACGATAAAGCAACATATCTTGGGCAATTTCGCGCAACACTTCAATCTTTGTAATAACACCATGGAAATACCGCCATTCACCTCCCCAAGGTTGCATGGTCAATGTAGCGGGCTTACCCAGCAATTCGTTCAAATCAAGATCATAGGACGCTGATGCCACGTCAACATCAAAACTGTAAGCCTCTCCAAGACGCTCAATGCCGTCAAAAGAGACAACCTCAAAATTTGTCTGTTGCGATGACGCTGGCGTAAACGCATACCACCCAAGTTTAGATGTCAAAACGAATTACCCCATGTGTATTTGGTCAGCCTGCAATTTAACTAATTTTTCAGCACTAACAATGGTTACCGCCCCATTCACCTCAACCAGCGAGGGGCTTTCAAGCCTCAAATGCCCCGCACGCGTTTCATCGAGCTCATCAACACGCTTAATGCTTCGCTTAGCATGAACAAACATGGTCTCAATGCTCGAAGAAAAATACTGTAAAACCTCATCGACTCGATCAGCAATTCGCTTGAGAACCCCCACATTAACCGTCATTTGATCGGCATGAATATCAACAGTTTGGCTCAAGAAACTAATTTGAGGTGAGCGTATTTCAATCGCCGCACTTGAGTCAATAACAGACGGCAATTCTGGCTCTAGGCGTTCAATGACAGACAAGATGACCGCTTGACCCTCTGCCACCATACACAAGACCGTATCGCCCAAACGTGGTTGAATCAAACAACTGGCGGCGCAACTGGCTACAGAACCACGAGAAATTCGCCATGGACTGACGTCGATAACCGTTGAACGAATGATCTCAACGGCCTGTTCTTGCATCAATAAATTATTGTGTTCTGCATAACCCATGTTGTCACCTTAGTACTCGTTTTCCATTATAAAATCAGCATATGCCTTATTTTCAGGCATAAAAGTAGATCGAGCTGAGTTATCGATGCGGCTACCTTTCTGTTCGGTTCGATCTAACTTTGCAGAATGCATAGATGCCCCTCGTAGATCAGCATCTGATAAGTCTGCCCCAATGAGGTCTGCACCATCTAAATTTGCACCATTCATATTCGCAAAATTCAAAGCCGAATGATGCCATAGCGATTTTTGTGCCTGCACCATCTTGAAAGAAGATCGACTGCATTTGCAGTGTGCAAACCGAGCACTTTGCAAGTTTGATTTATCGAGTTGTGCGCCAGTTAAGTTTACCCGTAAAAAAGCAGCTCGCGAAAAATTACTTTCTAGCAATAGACCATCATCAAAACGCGCATCAACAAAATTTGCCCCACTGAAATTTGCTTTTTTAAGGGAAGCTTTTTTAAAAGATGTACCTGAGCACTGTGCCATAGGCATGTTTACGCCATCTAAGTTCACGCCACTTAAATCGGAAGAGCCTAGTACAACTTTAGGACCCTTCACACCATCGAAAATACAAGTGCGCAAATCTAATTTAAACAAGGTAGTCTGCATCAACAAGGCATGGCTGAAATCAGTATGATCATGTTCAGTTTGAACCATCGCTGCAGTATTTAAATTAGCCTGAACCAACGAAACTTTTTTAAATGATGTGTTAACAAATTTTGCCTCAATGAACTGCGCCAGCTTAGCGTCTAACCCCTCTAAGGTGCAATACGCTAAAGAAATACGTCTAGCGTGCACTTCGATCATTGAACAATTGGTAAGTGCCACCTTATAAAACTTAACCTCATCAAGGGTTGCCTTGTCAAAATTAACGTCTTTAATGGTAGAAGAAGTAAAAGTC
>CALBMZ010000127.1 GCA_937896225.1 uncultured Alcaligenaceae bacterium
TGGTAGACACAGGAGACTTAAAATCTCCCGCTTCACGGCGTGCTGGTTCGATTCCGGTCCCGGGCACCAAATTTTTTATTAACGTATTGTTTTAAATTGTTAGGCCAGCTACGGCGGTCGCAAACCCGCCAAAATTTTGGAAGGGTCAGTTTCATGCAACAATTTAAACATTTTAAACATCTTAAAAATCTTAAAAATCTTAAACGTCAAGCAACTGGTTTATCGGTTTTTATAACCCTAACGGTTGCAAGCGGGTTACCTCAAAGCAACCAGAAAACCAACTCACTAAACCCTTCTGGCTTTGCCGTCAATACTGTTGCTCAGTTTTCCCAAGGTTTAGGTCTCGTGACCACTGCGGCAGCACAATCATCAAATAGCGGCCAAAATGCGCAGCTTTCAAGCGAGCAATTGCAATCGCTAGTGTCCTCCATTGCGCTTTACCCTGACTCATTGTTATCAATGATGCTCATGGCCTCAACCTACCCGCTCGAGGTTGCTGAAGCCTATAACTGGCTTGAGGCAAACAAAACCTCATCACGTACCCAAATTCAAAATGCTATGAAAACCCAAACATGGGACAACAGCATTAAATCGTTGGTGCTCTTTCCCCAAGCCTTAACACTCATGGGTACAAAACTAGGCTGGACGCAACAACTGGGCAATGCCTATTTAGCCCAACCCAAAGAATTAATGGATGCCGTACAAGCCTTACGTGCGAAAGCTAAGCAAGCGGGTAACTTGAAGTCGAATAGTCAAGTTAACGTTTCTACCGAACAATCAAATATTATTATCGCGCCGGCCAACCCACAGCTTATTTATGTGCCGCAATATAACCCCAACGTTGTATACGGTGGATGGCCTTACCCTGCTTACCCACCCGCGCCTGTTTACAACCCAGGCTGGGGTTTAATGACCTTTGGTGTCGGGTTAGCTGTAGGCGCTGCGCTGTGGTCAAGCCCGCACTGGAACTCAGGCTCCATCAACATCAATAACAACAACTTTAATAACTTTAATCGTAACGTTAACTCAAATAACACCATTAAGAACAATCGCATAGGTAACAACAGCAACTGGAGACCCAACGCTACCAATCGAGACAATGCACAACAAAGCCAACGTGAAGCAGCGGCTCGCACCGCAGCAGCTCGAGACACCAGCGATTGGGACAAAAATGCAACGCCCGCAGATCGTCAACGAGCTCAACAAGATGCCAACCGTGCGCGTAGTTCGACTGCAGCACGGGGCTTTGATAACAGCCGCAGCAATGACGCCATGCGAAGTAACACTACTCGAAGCGACGGCGGTGATCGCAACTTTGGCGGCGGTGATCGTCGATTCACCAGCGGTGGTAGAAGCTTTGGTGGTTTTGGTGGCGGGCACTTTGGTGGCGGATTTAGACGATAATTTATCAATGTGACAGTTGCTTGACGATTCAAACCATAAACAACTCGAATGCCCATGACTGCACTGAGTTAGTGGTGCTTGATGCGTGTATTCTAATGTCGGGGGTTCTCAGGCCCCTGCTACTCAATTTAGCCGAAACAGGTTTATTTCAACCTGTGTGGTCGTCGTATATTGGTCTCGAGTGGCGGCGTAACGCGGCACGCTTGTGGCCCATTAAACACAATGTGTTAAATGATGAATGGGCAACCATGCAACAACGTTTTCCACAAGCCTGCTTTGACCCCCCCATGGTTGAAAACTTGATACCAAGTCAACCACAGAGCCAACTATCAGCCCAACCACAGCCCCCATCACAAAGTCTCACCCATCAAGTTCAAATATCTGAACTTGAAACCTTTACTAAACCCTTGCTTCGCCGAAGCGATGCAAAAGATCATCATGTCATTATGGCGGGCGTTAGAGCTTGTCACATGGCTGAAAAAAGTACCCCCGCTAGTATTTTGACTTGGAATATTCGCGACTTCAATCGCACTGAATTAAGACAACTTCACTTAGGTCTACTGAACCCAGATCAGTTGCTCAGTCGCTGGTGGGCAAACCATAGCGACCTGCTGAGCGATCAACTTGAACGTATCATTCAAACCCTAATCAGCGACGGCCGACGACAGCCTGCCCCCATTGCTGACTTTTTGCATCGCGAACGTTTATTTAGATTTAAACAACTGTATTTACAAAGCGTATAAGGCTATGCGATGGCTGTGCAGAGAGTGTATGTTGCTCATTGCTTAGCCCCTTAATACTCTCTGGTTTATGCTTTTCAATGGTTACATTTTGATGCAAATTAAGCCTCAAAAACGCGTCTTAACGATGAAAAAAAACCAACGATTGGACACTAAGGTTGAAGAAAACGAAAAAAATGAAAGGAAGAG
>CALBMZ010000128.1 GCA_937896225.1 uncultured Alcaligenaceae bacterium
TTGCAATTATTGTCGTGACGATTTTAACGTTTGTGATTCAAAAATATTGGGTCTTCGCGGTGCCACATGATAGGTAACCGTCAAGAATACGACATCATGGCGGCAGTTGAGTCGCAGCATTGGTGGTATACGACCTTGCATAGCCAAGTGATACAGACGATTGAACGCCATTCGCAAAAGGCTATTCAATTGAGCACGCAACCGATCACAAATTCAAGCCCCCGTGCAAAAACATCTCCCTTTAATTTAAAAATACTCGACGCCGGTTGTGGCACGGGTGGGTTGTTAGTTGCGTTAAAGAGCGCGGGGTTTATTCATGCAGAGGGGTTCGATTTGTCTACTGATGCGGTTGAGCACGCTAAGTCTCGCGGGCTAGCTGTCAAACTAGGTGATTTAGCGCAATTGGCTGATGTTGCTGCGCCGCAGTCTTATGACGTGATTGTGAATAATGATACGCTTTATCATTTATCTATTTATCAGCGCACTGTATTTTTTAAGTCATGTTTAAACCTGCTAAAGCCAAACGGCATCATGATCTTGAATGTTCCCGCTTTAAATGCATTTAAGGGAAATCATGACTTTGCAGTCGGTATCACCGAAAGGTTTTCAAAATCAACTCTTGTTCCGTTCATTCAGTCTACGGGTTTTGAGGTAGCGCGATCACAGTATTGGCCTTTTGTGTTGTCACCGATCATTTGGGCAACGCGTGTGACGCAAAAGTTTCAACGAAACGTTAGCAAACCTACAGATGGCTATCGATCAGATTTAGGGCTACCTCACCCGACCATAAATAAAATTTTACAAGCCCTCTGTGCATGTGAAGGCACTTCAGGCATCAAACCACCTTGGGGTAGCTCTTTATTTTTAGTTTTAACAAAACCAAATCACTTCTGAGTGGATGGCAGATTAATTAGATTTCTTAGGTCATGACCGCTGACACAGCAGTTTTTACCTTGCCTTTTTGCAAATGGCTTAATTTCAGGGGGCAAGTCTCGACATTCTGCAACCAAACCGCCAGCCTCGCGTTTATGCATGGTTTGTGCAAAGTTTGCCTCGGTCGCCCACCAGCCAGTACTGTAGTCTAAGATGATGGGTTTGGGGTGTTCCCAAAATGAACCGTAAGCAACTAAGCTGAGGGCTAAGTTTGGTGTATGGGGTTCAATGCCGCATTGATTCTGCGCAAATTGTTGAAGCTCATTAATTTTTAATGAATGATCTTGTGACTGCTTGATCTGCCAAGATTGGGCGTGATGGAAAAATAGTTCATAACGCATGTAACCACTTAGTAAGCTGGCGATCAGTAAAGTTGGTAAAACCCAACGAACGATGCGTTGACTATTAGCTATTTCAGTATTGTTTTGAGTACCATGAAAACTATAGATGGTAACTAAAAGTATGAGTGGCCAAATAAGTGAAGGTTCGTAAAAATTCTTTGCAGTTTGAAAGCTCATAATCATCATAAGTGATAAAAAAATAAGGCTTGCAAAAGGCCAAAAGCGACGATCACGTGTTGTAGACGTGACTAAATTGATGGTGTTCCACACGATAACAATTGTCATGAGCACAATGGGCAACCACACTAAAATTTGTGAAACCCAAACAACTGACAGCTTGCTAAATGTTGCGCCGCCAGCTGGTAGCCAATCAGCGGAGTAGGCGGCATCGAACGCCATTTTAGAAATGTATTGGGTTGAGTGCTTAATGTTTGTAAATACCCCAGTCATAAAATCAAGGGGCTGTTGCCAAAGTTGATTGGGTCTAAGCGTGAGGCTTTTAAGAAGCGCGCTTAAACCTGGGTATTCTTCGCATGAAGTTCGAATGCTCCAGATGCGGTTGGTTTCAAAGCCCGTCCAGGCCATAACGGTTAATAGTGGCAATACTGCTGGCCACCACCTAACGCTTCGCCACCAAGCCAACAATAGAAGCGGAAAAAAGAATAGCCCTTTGGGGTGAGTCGCCGTCATGAGGCAGGCTATTAAAGCAAACACTAGTGTAAGGAGTATTTTGCTGGTTCGCGTTTGAAGGGGGTGACGATCAAACCAAAGCGACAGCATTAGAGCAAGCGTTAACCACAGCAAAAGCGGTAGTTCAGGCCGATTAAAAACCATTAAAAATGGTGTTATACCAAACGAAAAAAACACCGTTACAAATAATGTGCAAATAAGCCAAGGAAGTTGTGATGTTGACCGAAGTATGACAGTCCAACTGCCCAGGAGTAAAACAAAACCCATTGAACCTAATATTCTTAATAGCCTATCATTGCTGGCATTGCCATAAATTAAGCTGTCAAGCCATTGCATGGGGTACCAAGTGATTGGCGTATCGAGCCAATAGCCTTTGTCGCATTGTGCGAATATGTAGACGAGCTTACCGTGATCGACAAACTGACGGTTGCTAAAAAGCTTCCAAGCAATTTCGTCACCATAAACTGGAACATAAAACGCCATCCAGAGTGTTAAAGCAAAACTTGCGGTAAAAAACAAAGTTAAAGCTGTAAACATGCTTTGTCTGGAGATCAAACCCGTTGATTTCATTTTTAGAATTTTTGTATTTAACTGTTAGGGTGCATTTTTTGTAAAATAAATTTTTTTGTACTACCAAGAC
>CALBMZ010000129.1 GCA_937896225.1 uncultured Alcaligenaceae bacterium
ATGAGTTTTGTAAAAAAAGTGACTAACGTTTTGTAGCATAAAAGTCTTCATACAAGTATTCAAGAAAAAATTTGCAAGAAACCGCAAGCTTTCAAATTTTGGGATCCGTAAAATCTATTGAAGATCGTCATTTTTTATTTGACTTTATTATTATTTGTAGTAACGTAACGTCAACAGTACCCATGTAAATGTCTAGAATTTATACATAGCTTTAAACTTGTTTAATCGTTTAACCTGTGGTGGAGTGGTTTTGGTATGTACTAAATTGAAGTGCTGTTAGTTTTACTTGCCACATTTGCAATAAATATTTTGACTTTTTTACCGATTGTCGCTGTCAAAATATTGAATTGTCAAAATAATGAAATATAAATTTTTTATTATTATCACTAAATACATATGCATTAAATGATTTGTATGGGTCTCAATTAAAAATCATTTTTAACATTTTACTATTGTTTACTTTTGGTTCACTCAAGGAGAAATCATGGCTAGCGAAGGTTCAGTAGCACCCAAAGAACGGGTCAACATTACCTATAAACCTGCAACAGGTGATGCACAAGCAGAAGTTGAATTACCCTTAAAAGTTTTGGTTTTGGGTGATTTCACCATGAAAGCAGATGACAGGCCTGTTGATGATAGAAAGCCCATCAATGTTGACAAAGACACATATGACGATGTTTTGAAGGCACAAAAACTTTCAATCGATTTAGCAGTTCCTAATAAACTCGTTCCAGACTCTGAAGACAACATAGCTATCAGCCTTAAATTTGATAGCTTGAGAGACTTTGAACCAGACGCTATTGTTGAAAATGTGCCTGAACTTAAAGAAATAATCGATTTACGTAATGCACTCAAAGCACTTAAAGGGCCTCTTGGCAACGTGCCTGATTTCCGTAAAAAATTACAAGCTTTAATCGAAGATGACGATACACGCGCCAAGCTGCTTGGTGAGTTGGGTATTGAAAAAAAATAACTTGAGGCGATTGCAAATATGAATGATGAAACAAAAAAACAAGAGTCAGCGGCGAGTGAAGCCACAAGTGGCTCACTACTTGATGAATTATTAGCAAGCACTAAAGTCAAGCCTGGTGGCGAGTCTTACGACATCACCAAACAAGGCATTCAAACTTTTATTACGTCGTTACTTGAACCCGGCCGCATAACTGATAAGGTTACTGCGGGTTTAGCTGACGAAATGATTGCTGATTTAGACAAAAAACTATGTAAACAGGTTGATGAAATTCTGCACAATCCAGATTTTCAACGTTTAGAGTCGTCATGGCGTTCATTGAAATTTTTGATTGATAAAACGAACTTTCGTGAAAACATCAAAATTGAAATGATGAATGTGAGTAAAGATGATTTGCTAAGTGATTTTGAAGATTCACCTGAAATTACTAAGTCTGGTTTGTACAAAAACAGCTACACCGCTGAATACGGTCAGTTTGGTGGTCAGCCTTACGGCGCAATCGTAGCAAATTATGAGTTTGGCCCTGGTTCTTCAGACATTAAATTACTTCAGTTTTGCGCTTCTGTTTCTGCAATGGCACATGCCCCGTTTATATCTGGCGTTAGTGCTTCGTTCTTTGGCCTTGATGATTACACCAAGTTACCTGACCTTAAAGATTTATCATCAATTTTCGAAGGTCCACAATATACAAAGTGGCAAGGGTTTCGCGAAAGCGACGATGCTCGTAACGTTGGTCTAGTTGCCCCACACTTTCTATTGCGTACCCCTTACGGAAATGATACGACACCTTCTAAAAAATTCAATTATGAAGAAAATGTCAGTGAAGGTCATAATAAGTTTCTTTGGGGTAATGCTGCATTTGCATTCACCACACGCTTAACACAAAGTTTTGCAGATTATCGTTGGTGTGCCAATATCATTGGCCCACGCGGCGGCGGTACGGTTGACGACTTGCCCATCTACAATTACGAAGCAATGGGCGAGATCCAGACCAAGATTCCAACAGAATCGCTCATTTCTGAACGTCGTGAATTTGAACTGGCCGAGCAGGGTTTTATTGCTTTAGCTATGCGTAAAAACAGTGATAATGCTGCTTTTTTCTCAGCCAACTCATGTCAAAAACCTAAATTCTTTGGCAACAATAAAGAAGGTAAAGAAGCTGAAACAAATTACAAGTTGGGTACTCAACTACCCTACATATTTGTTGTTAACAGATTGGCTCACTATATTAAGGTTCTTCAGCGTGAGAACATCGGAACGTGGAAAGAGCGAGCCGACCTTGAAAACGAGTTAAACAACTGGATTCGTCAGTACGTTGCTGATATGGATGCCCCAGGACAAGAAGTTCGTAGTCGCCGTCCGTTAAGGTCAGCGCAAATCGAAGTTCTAGATGTTGAGGGAGATCCCGGTTGGTACCGAGTATCCATGAAAGTAAGGCCCCATTTTAAATATATGGGCGCATCATTCACACTTTCACTAGTTGGAAAACTAGACAAAAAGTAACCTTAGTTTTTTCATTACAAGCCCAAAAGAATGAGTCATTCACTCTTTTGGGCCCTTTCAAACGTTAGGAGATATTTATATGCCAATGCCAGGATTCTTTTCACTTACCGGGAAGCAGCAAGGTAAGATTGAGGGCAGCTGTACCATTCAAAATCAAGAAGGTAAGATTCTCGTTCAAGGTGTTGACCACACCATTGAAATACCTCGCTCGATTCAAACTGGTTTACCAACAGGTAAGCGCATACACCTGCCGCTTATGATTATTAAAGAACTAGATAAGTCTTCACCTAAGCTATTTCAAGCCCTGACCTCTGGTGAGCAGCTCACCGATGCAAAGCTTGAGTACTATTTGATTTCTGCTCAAGGTCAAGAAACGCTTTATTACACAGTCGAAATCAAGAATGCCATCATCACTTCAATTAGAAAATATTATCCGGTAGCTTTAGACCCGAACAATAAGTCAATGGGTCATATGGAAGAAGTTTCTTTTACCTACGAAACAATCATTGAAACCTTCACACCTGACGGTATTGAAGCGCAAGATTCATGGACTGCACCTAAGTAATCGCATCATTTGACCGTATTTATGGACGATATATAGATGGTTGAAAGTCGTCTTTTGGAAAGAATGTTGCACATTGTCAACCCCAAATTAACTTCGGGGTTGACAAATGATGGCCTGCTTAGGCAATCAATTGTGCAACATCTCACTCGCTTGCTCAACACAAGACTTGGCTCGGTGCCTATTGATCCAGATTATGGTCTATCTGACATGAACAACATTGCTGGGTCTTTTTCTATTGGTACATCTGAACAAATTTGTGAAGAAATAATTTTACAAATCAAACGATATGAACCTCGCCTTAAAAACCCGACATTGACAACCATTAAAGAAGAGAATCAAATTATCACTCTCAAGTTTGAGCTGAGTGCACAAATTAATCACGGCCGTACAAATTTAAGAAGTGACCCTTTTGCCATGTACCTGCGAATTAATTCTGCAGGTCAGATAAAAATCGAAGCGCGACGAGATAGGTAACATTAAACCTAAAATCTTCGACTTACACTTAGGAACTCATAAACCCATGCAAGTTGTTGAATTCAAAGGACTGGTTGACCGACTCAACCCACAGTGCCGTGATGCGCTTGAAAATGCGGCAGGCACCTGCGTCAATCGATTACAGTATGAAATCACAATCGAGCACATGCTCGCCAAGTTACTCGATAATACGCGTGGTGACATTCAACTCATCGCCAAACAATTAGAGATTGACCCAGGTCGCTTGGCTCGTGCGCTTGAGCACGTGATTGAAGAGTTTAAAACGGGTAATAACGGTCGACCACAATTTTCAAGTTTATTGCCTGAGTTATTTGCTGATGCGTGGTTAATTGCTTCTGTCGAATTATTTGAAACCAGCATTCGATCTGGGGCGCTCATGGCAGCTTTTGTGGCACGCTCTTCAATATATGCAAGCGGTGCCTATACAAGCCTACTGAAAGACTTAGATAAAAATAAAGTAATGGATGCCTTGGCAGTCGTTGCGGGCAACTCAGATGAAAACGCACATGCCATGTCAGGCTCTGCTGGCGTTGCAAACAGTCAACCTGGTGCATCGACAGGTAACACTGCAATTGCCCGATTTTGTGAAGACTTCACTGCAAAAGCACGCGATGGAAAAATTGACCCTGTCTTCGGCCGTGATGCTGAAATTCGTCAGATGGTTGATATTCTTGCAAGACGCCGTAAGAATAACCCCATTTGTGTAGGTGACCCAGGCGTAGGTAAAACAGCAGTTGTTGAAGGGTTAGCATTAAGAGTCATTGAAGGTGATGTACCTGAGGTGTTGAGTGGTGTGACAATCTTAGGTCTAGATATGGGTGCCCTTGAGGCGGGTGCGGGTGTTAAAGGTGAGTTTGAAAACCGTCTGCGTGGTGTTATCAACGAAATAAAAGCTTCAACTACGCCCATTTTACTTTTCATTGATGAGGCTCATACATTAATTGGTGCCGGTGGCTCAGCTGGAACCAACGATGCCGCAAACTTACTCAAGCCTGCGCTAGCGCGTGGTGAGTTACGAACGATCGCTGCAACAACGTGGTCTGAATACAAAAAGTATTTTGAAAAAGACCCTGCTCTAGCACGACGTTTTGAACTGGTCAAACTTGACGAGCCCAGCGTTGAGATGTCTGTACAAATTCTGCGCGGATTAAAAGATAAATATGAAGACGTTCACCGCGTCATTATTCGCGACGATGCCTTACATGCTGCGGCAGAGCTTTCAGACAAGTACATTACAGGCAGGCAATTACCTGACAAAGCCATTGATCTTTTAGACACCGCATGTGCACGCATAAAAGTTAACCTGTCGTCAAAGCCAGACTTCATTGAAGATTGTGAACGTGAACTGCAAATGTTAGCTCGCGAAAAAAGAGGGTTACTTCGAGATCAAGATAATCGAGTCATCATTGATGAAAAACGATTAATAGAAATAGATGAACAAACTTCAAGGCTTGAAATAAACCTTAAAGAGATGCATGAAAAATTTGAAGCTCAACTTAGTGCAGCTAAACAAGTGCTCGAACTTCGGAAAAACTTGATTGCCGCAAAATCTGAGGTAAATGACGAAACAACGCAAACGGTTGCGGATACCGAACGACTCTTAGGTGATGCTGAGAAACAGTTTGAAGCGTTACAAAGCACAGAAAAACTTGTTTTTATAGATGTATCGCCTGATACGATTGCAAAGGTTGTTTCTGACCGTACTGGCGTGCCTTTAGGCAAAATGATGCGCGATCAAGCTGCGTCTGCCCTAACAATGGAAAGTAGTCTTGAAGCGCGTATCAAAGGTCAAGACGAAGCGATGCAAGCAATTGCTCAAGTCATGAAGTCTGCTCGCTCAGGGTTACGAGACCCAGACCAGCCGATGGGTATTTTCTTACTGGTTGGCCCTTCTGGTACGGGCAAAACAGAAACGGCTCTTGCCATTGCAGACATTATGTTTGGCGGTGAGCATTCGCTCACTTCAATCAACATGAGTGAATTCCAAGAAAAGCATACCGTCAGTCGTTTAGTTGGTTCACCACCGGGTTACGTGGGTTATGGCGAGGGGGGTGTTTTAACTGAAGCCGTCCGTCAACGACCCTACTCTACCATTCTTCTTGATGAAGTTGAAAAAGCACACTTAGATGTTGTTAATCTTTTTTATCAAGTTTTCGATAAAGGCGTTCTAGCTGATGGTGAGGGGCGAGAAATAAATTTTCGTAATACCGTTATTTTCTTAACTTCAAACTTAGGCCTTGATGTCATTACTGAGCTTTGTCAAAATGACGAAGCTCCCGATGTTGCAACAATCACTGCTGCTATTCGACCTATTCTTTCAAACCACTTTAAACCGGCTTTGTTGGCTCGTATGACAATTATTCCTTTTGTCACATTATCAAAACCGGTATTACGTGAAATTGTCGAGCTTAAAGTCAAGAAAATTGCTCAGCGTATGTTGCACAACAATAAAATAGTTTTAGAAATCACACCCTCTGCAATTGACACCATAACCGCTCGTTGTACAGAAGTTGAAACGGGCGCACGTAATATTGACTTTATTCTTAAAGGAACGGTTCTTCCTCTTTTATCTAACCGTTTACTGGCAAGCATGACGGGTGACACTGAAATCACACAAGCCAAACTTGACGCCAGTGAAGATGGTCAATTCACAACTAACTTTAGCTAAAGGATCATTCTTATGGTGGAGCGTTGTGCCTGGATTGTCGGAGTCGGAGAAGTCGACCCTGTCGCGCAATTAGTTGCTGCGCAACTTAAGCCCTATGGTTTAACGATTAAAGGCCAAAAGTGGCCCGTTGGTGAAAAACAACCTTGGTTAGCGAGCGCCCAAGAAGCTGCGGGTGCTGGTGGACAAGTGGTGATTGTTGTTGCGTCGACTGCAGACTTTAATAATCAAGACATACGCCGCGAGCTTGCTTTATTTAGAATCATGCTTCAAACATTTTTAAAGCAACCCGTGTCTGGTTTTATTATTCTCACAGACCCAACCAATCATACTGTATCAACGCCTTCTAATTTTGGCATGAATATCTTAGAAGATTGGGAAGTCGTTTCAGGTACGACATGGCCTGCAAAAGTTATTGCTCGCTTGCATGCACCTCGCAAGCTTAATTGGCCTTTTAAAGTTAACATGTTTGCACAAGAGAAGTTGGGGGTCTGGCTATCTATTAACCCCAAACCTGGCTCATCGATGCATGGTTGCATGTTGGGTGTGAGTGGCAATAACGCAGACATCAGCTTTCATGCAGTTGGCCCTGATGGTAGGTTACCTGAGCGATCAGTGAACGAGTACGAACTTAAAGGAATAGAATTTGATTTCGACGATAAACACTTTAAGGCTTGGGCACTTCAAAACACCCTAAGCTCTGAAGACGCTTACTATGTTCGACTTGAGGGCGAACCTGATGTGATTGCAGTGGGTGAACTACCCGGTGGTGAGATTGGTGATTTAAAATTGTTGTATCTTAAATAAGCAGATTAATAAGTAGATACATGTGCAGCTACATAATATGATTTTTATGTAGTAGCCTATGTATAAATGTACGAAATTAACAAAATAATAATGAAAAGTTAAATTTGAAATATTTAACTTTTTTTCTATAGGTTTTAATATGAATATCGACGTTGAGTCGCTAGTTCTTCCGATTTCTGAACAGTTACCAGCTGGTGTAGACTCTCGTGAGTCTGAAGCCTATACACAAATCAATAATGAGATCAATAAATTAACAAACCTTACAAGTGACAGCATTCCAAACTGGATACGTATTGAGCAACTTGCCTTCGTCTTTTTAAAAGAACAATCAAAAGACTTTTTAGTCTCGGCTTGGCTGTCAGAGTCTTGGAACCAACGCTATGCCTTAGAGGGGCTTGCTGCAGGTCTTTCATTGCAAACAAAACTTGCAGAACAGTTTTGGGAAACAGCATTTCCAACCCTTGCTCGTATTCGTGGGCGCCGCAATGCCATTCTTTGGTGGACGGATAGAGCAACCAGTTGGTTAGAGACAAAAGCGGAAGAAGTGATTAAACCCGAACTGTCTCAACAATTACTTGAATCTGCGAAAGCGCTTGATAAAGTGCTGTCAGACAAAGACCCTGATGCGCCCTCAATGGCTTCCTTGATTGGGCATTTACAACGTATACCCGTTGAGGAACCGCCAAAACCTGCAGAACCTGCCCCAAGTAGCGAAAATAACGCAACAGCAGCTGCGACCACCCCAAGTCAAAACAAGGCACTCAGCTCGACCGGATTCGCCAAAACCACTACCATCAACAACTTAGACGATTTGTATGTCGCACTCAAACCTGCACAAGACTACGTATCACAATTAGCGCCCGCGCTTTACGCATTTGATCCTACAAGCCCATTAGTCATTTATTTCAGTCGTTTTGCTGCACGTTCAAGTATCTTTCAGTTACCCAAAGCAACAAATGGGCAAACGGTTGTCGCACCCCCACCCTCTGCAATTCTTGATGCTTTTGAGAAAATTAAAAAATCAAAAAACGCCCAGGGCCTCATTGAGTTTTGCGAATCAAGAGTCAGAACTTTCCCTTTTTGGCTTGATTTAGATTGTCAGGCAGCGAGAGGGTTTGCCATGATGGGGGCTGCAGGCGTTCACATGAGCGAAACAGTTGCTGAATCCTTATTTAATTTTTTAGACCGTCTACCTGGTGTCGACCAGTTATTATTCTCTGATGGTACGCCGTTTGCTAACCTTGATACCCTAGCCTGGATAAAGCGTTGCCGAGAAGAACATTCTGGTGTCGGCAGTACTGATCCTTTTGGTATTGCAAAAGGGAATGCCATGATGGCGCGTGGCGAAGGTAAGACTGACCAAGCGATGAATGAACTACAAACTTTCATCAGTAATTCAGCCAGTAAGCGTGATCAATTTAGGGCAAGGGCAACTCTGATTGAAATGCTTTTATCAGACCGGCCTGACGCCGACTTAAGGGCTTTGGTACAACCCCTTATCGATGATTGTGCAAAACAACACCTTGATCAATGGGAACCTGAGCTTGCTGCAAATGCTTGGTTGTTAAAAGCAAGAGCTTCAAAGCAAGTTTTTATGAATCAGTCGCCCGATATTACCCCCGCTCAACGTGAAGCTGCACGTATTGAAATGCAAGAGGCTATAAAACATCTATCGATTGTAGATTTTGCGATGGCTGCGAATCAAGCTTAATAAGCTGATTACTTGTCATGTCATCGTGGCTTAATGACTTAATGACTTAATGACTTCATGACTGAATTTCAACATAAGCATTTTCAATATTGTCATGAAAAGAAATGGGCAAACTTGACCACTGATGCACATCGACCAGTATGGGTATGTTGCTTTCTTGAATGGCTATGACAAGTGACTCTAAACCTTGAACAGGTCGTGATAAGTCAGTTTTATGTCTTAAAACAATATCAACGTCACTACCTTCATGTGACTGCCCCATCACCCGACTACCGTATGCCCAAACTTGTGCATCGGGCGTATAAGCTTTTAAAAGCGCTAACAATGTTGCCACATGCTTTGCAGGCAAATCAAGTTGAGATAAATTAAGCTGTGGCATCAAATATTCTTTGTATTTGCTGTGCCAAATGCCTGACGTCAACAATGTAGGTGGGCAACAGTTTTAAGGTTTCGTTCGCAAAGCCTTTACCGTAATCATGGGCGGTGCTGTTACGGTTAGCCCGATAAGTAAACCATCGCTCGATTTCAACTGTTTGCAGTACACCATGCTTACCAGCGTACCGAAGTACGTCATTAAACACCCAAGCATCAACCGTACGGGGCGACGCCTCGAAGGGTTTCAATGCTTTACGCAATAATTTACCCGCTGTTTCTAAAGATAGCTCAAAGCTTTTAATGGCGGCATTTCTGTAAAGATCAAACGTGACACTTTCAGGCTCATGCTGGTGCCGCTCTAGCGCCAACATGGCCTGTTCAAGGGTATCGATTGTACGGCTTAGATGGTCAACGTTTAGGCGCATGGTTACGATGTGAATCAATCAAATATTATTTAAGTTTAATTCAGTTTTTTTCATCCAACACATAGATGATCGTAACCATGCCCTATATTTACACTTTTCCGAGTGCCTTCAATATTTTTTGAGGGGTGATGGGTTGCGAGTGAACATGTACGTTAAAAGGGGCTAACGCATCATTAATGGCGTTCATCACTGCAGCAGGGGCACCTGCCGTACCCGCCTCACCCGCACCTTTGGCACCAAGTTTCGACGTGGCAGTAGGGGTTTGAATATGGGCAACTTCAATATCAGGCATTTCAGATGCCATCGGTACAAGATAGTCTGCCATGCTGGCATTAATCATTGACCCACTATCATCGTATAAACACTCTTCATAAAGTGCACCCCCAATACCTTGCACGATGGCGCCACGCATTTGCTCATCAACTAACATGGGATTCAAAACGCGACCACAGTCTTCAACCGCCCAATGGTTTAATAACTTAACAAAGCCAGTTTCAATATCAACCTCAACGTAGGATGCTTGAATACCATTCGTAAAAACAAACGGAAAATCTCTTTGCGCATAATGACGTGTCACCATCAGTTCTGGCGTGAACTCTTTGGGTAATGTGTCAGATCTAAAGTAAGCTATTCGGCCTAATTCCTGCAATGAAATAAGTGACTCTTCTGTTGAAGCATCAACCACATGGTCACGCCTAATCAACATATCAGTTGATTCACGTTTAAGAATAGCTTCTGCAACAAGTATAATATTGTGGCGTAGTGCTTGGCCCGCTAAAAGTACAGCTTCTCCGCCAATACCGGCTCCACGAGACGCCCAGGTACCCCCACCATAAGGGGTAGTATCTGTATCACCCGTTATGACTCTGACTCTAGAAACATCTACACCAACCGCGTCGGCTGCGATCTGCTTATAAATACCTTCGGTACCCTGCCCTTGTTCGCCAACACCGATCATTACGGTTATATCACCTTCTGGGTCAAGACGAATCGTGGCACCATCTTGTGAAGCAATACGCGCACCACCGACCCCGTAAAAAGCTGCACTGGGGTTTGTGAGTTCAATAACTGTGGCCAGACCAATTCCTCGATAAATGCCTTTTTTACGTAGCTCAATTTGTTCGACCCTCAAGGCATCGTAACTCATCATTTCACGTAATTTTTTCAAGCTTACTTCATGAGAAAGAATTTCGAGCTTAATACCTGAGGCACCTTCAGTCGGGTAAGCATCATCGGGTATGACGTTTAACTGACGAATTAATAAGGGGTCCATGCCAATTTTCTCTGCTGCCAAATCGACTAAAGCTTCCGTGACGGCACAGGCTATAGGATGACCTACACCACGGTATTGACAGGTTGGCGTTTTATTTTGAAACACCACATCTAACTTGGCGCGATAATGCTTGTGCTTGTAGGGTCCGCCAACCAAGTTAACAACTTGGTTGCCCTCAATCGCACTGGTACGAGGAAACATAGAGTATGGCCCTATGCCTGTTAAATCGTACATGTCAAAGCCAAGAATTTCACCATCCTTGTTGACAGCTATACGCCCTTTTACAAGATGATGGCGAGCATGAATATCACTTGTAAAACTTTCGAGCCTATCTGCCATAAATTTTACGGGTCGGCCCAACATAATAGACAGGGCAACCGTTGCAAAGTCATCAGGGTATGCATGTACCTTAATACCAAACGAACCGCCCACATCTTTACAAATCACTCGTATGGCATGAGCAGGTAGATCGAACTGTCGACCATAAAGGTCTTGCATCATGTGGGGTGCTTGAAACGAATGGTGAACGGTAAGTTTTTGCTCAGCTGGGTTCCAATGTGCGATTTGCCCTCTGGGCTCAAGCGTGACGCCTGTATGTCGGCCAAACTCCATTGTCGCTTCAGCTACCGCGTCAGCCTCGTTAAATACTCGATCAACTTCCCCAATATCAAGGCTTCTGGTGAAACATAAATTATCACCTAGCTCAGGATGAATAACCGGTGTTTCAGCGTTTAAAGCTGCTTCCATATTTACAGCAACTGGCAATTCATCGTAATCAACTTGAATGAACTGTAAGGCATCTTCAGCTTGAGCACGGGTTTCAGCTACCACCGCGACCACCGGCTCGCCTTGCCAGCAAGCTCTATCAAGCGCTAGGGGGTATTGAGGTGCAGACTTCATGCCAACCAAGTGGCTAAGTGTGGCGACCCATGGTTTGCATACCTTAGCAATGTCATGACCCGTCGCGACCAACACCACCCCAGGCATAGCTTTCGCTACTTCTGAATCAATTTTATTAATACGCATGTGCGCTATGGGGCTACGCCAAAAAACGACATGAACCATTCGAGGAATTTCAATATCGTCAATGTATTGTCCGAGTCCTTGGGTCAAACGTTCGATGCCCCCTCTTGGTACTGACACGCCGATATAGCGAGAGTCTTCAGTAACGGGTGCTAACGGCTTTGTTTGCTCAGTACCCGTCTCAAGGTTAAGAATTTCAACTTTCATTTTTAAAGCCCCTTTCTTGCCGTGAGAACATCACAAATAGCATCAACAATTGCGTGGTAGCCAGTACAACGGCAATAGTTTCCGGAGATCCAGTCACGAACTTGTGAGCGTGTCGCATGAGGCATTTGCTCAACCAGTTCTTTTGCGGCCATCAAAATACCCGACGTACAAAAACCGCACTGTAATGCGTTTCGACGAATAAAAGCAGAACGTAAATCTTCGAGCACACCAGACTCGCTGGGCCCTTCAATTGTATTGACTAAGGCACCATCTGCTTGAACCGCCAGTGTCAAACAACCCCGAACGATTTGGCCATTTAGTTCGACAGTGCAGGCGCCACAGACACCATGCTCACAGCCCAGGTGACTGCCTTTAAGCCCAATATTTTCGCGTAAAAAATCGACCAAGTGCATTCTTGGTTCCACATGAGCGGTGTGTTTGTTACCATTGATGATGAGGGTTATGGGGTAGAGATCACTCACAATTATTCTCCGTTTTTGACTGCGCTGAAGACAATATTCGCTTTAACAGAACAGCAGCTAAGTGACGTTTTGTATCAGGTGAATTGGTTAAGTCAGGTAAAGGGTCTATTTCAGTCCGTAAGCATGCTTCAGCTTGCGCGATCACCTCTTCGGTCATGCGTTTACCGTCAAGAAGCGCCTCTGTTTTGGTCGCCCGAACGGGTGTTGTATCAACACCAAGCAACACAATGCGAGGTTGACTCAACCGATCACCCTCTTTGTTTGCCGAGGCAGCCATGCCAACAATTGCATAGTCGCCATGACGTCGAGCAAGCTCTTCAAATGCATACCAATGTGATGATTTAGCGATCGGAATATCGCAAGATATCAATATTTCATCTGGCTCAATCGCTGTGGTGTATAACCCTGTAAAAAAATCATCACCTGCAATGATTCTTTCACCATTAGGGCCTAACAGTCGCACTGAACCATTTAGTGCCAACAAACAGGTAGGCCATTCAGCAGCAGGGTCTGCATAAGCAATTGACCCACCCCATGTACCGCGATTACGAATGGCTCTGTGTGCAATATAAGGTGCGGCAGTTGACAACAAGGGCGCAAATTCTTTAATTAAGTCACTGTCTTCAATTTCAGTATGGGTGGCCATCGCACCAATTCGAACAAAGTCGCCTTCAAGTGAAATGCCACGCAATTCATCAAGACCGCTAATATCAATGACAAGCGAGGGTTCTGACAGACGCATGTTGAGGGTTGCAATAAGCGTTTGGCCACCGGCCAGAATGCGGGCGTCATCGCCATATTGTTGCAACAAAGCAATCGCTTGATGAACAGATTTTGGCTTAGAGTAGTCAAAGGGTGCAGATTTCAATTTCAATTCCTTATTGGCTAATTAGATATC
>CALBMZ010000130.1 GCA_937896225.1 uncultured Alcaligenaceae bacterium
TGGGTTGCGCCATGGCGAGTCGCAGCGCAACAGGGTCTAAAGGGGTCGGGTCATCACTGGGGTAGCGCCCCCCCACCCAGGCGTGCCCATCACCTTCTAAATATATTGTGACGACCTTGACTGGGTTCGGCGAGTGGTTGAAAAACGCCATGAGCGAGAAGGGCGTGGTCTGAAGTACTTGCTCAGTCCAGCCCGCGTTTACGGCGAGTTGCTGCGCAAGTTCCTTGCGTTGCTCAGGCGAGATCTGAGCGCAACCCACCAGCAAACTGAAGCCTAATAAGGCAAATACACGCTTCACATTAGTCAAACTCGCCATACCAGTCATACCCGCTATACCCGCCACACCAGTCCAGCCTACCATGCCAGCTATACCCGCTATACCCGCTATACCCGATATACCCGCCATAAACCTATTTACCATCCAACTGAAAAGAAAGGATTGACGCGTGAACAAACTATTTCCACCCCGATTCGGGCGTCCAAATCACCGCTATCTCATCTAATAGTGGGCCAAGAAACTTTTCATAACGTTTCCAGCGATCAAGTGAAGATTGATAAATGGGTTGTCTCACTTGCTTGACACTGGCTGTGCGAATCGCCCGCTTGTTTTTATGGAAATCTAAGCAGCCTGCGTCCCAAGGTAGCCCAGCGGCTTCAATCAATCGACGTGCCTGAACTTCGGTGTCAGCAACAATATCTTCGTAGCGCACTTCTAAGAAGCGCCCAGCTGGCAGAGTATTACGCCAGTGCTGCATGATTCGAATGTAATTAACGTAATGCCGGCCTAGTTCAGATAAGTTATAGGTGGCTTCTTGATGACGATTAAACAGGCACGTAAAGCATGAAAGACAGGTATCTAGCGGATTTCGTTGCACATGAATAATCGTGGCTTTAGGTAATATTAATGAAATCATGCCTAGCGCTAAATAATTAATGGGCATTTTGTCGGTGATACGCAAAGCGTCATCGCTGTGCTCACGAAGAAGTGACACATAATTTTGCCCCCACTGAGTCATTGTCTCTGGCGTGACATATTGCAAACTCGTAGGAAAGCCGAAGCCTTGACCAGACGGTTGTTTGACATTCATGACTTCCATTAACGTCTTAAGCTCTCCTGCACCATGAACCAGCGGGTGGCTAGCTAAAATTTGTTCAGTTAAGGTGGTGCCTGAGCGCGGCATGCCCAACACAAATACTGGGGTTGCATCAGAGAAGCCACCACTTGACAACGAGGCGTATCTCTCAGGGGTGAACCAATCGATGATGCCCTGTGTTTGGTTCGCATCGGCATCACTGCTGAACTGCATTTGTCCACGCTTTAAACGAGCACCCTCTAAAAAATGAGGGAATGCTTGATCGTATTGTTTTAAATCATCATAGGCTTTGCCCAACCCATAGTACAAAGAGATTTTTTTGTCTGTGCTTAAGGTTTTTTCTTCAGACAACATCGTCTCAAGCACGTTAACGCTGTCGTCGCCTTGAACCACTTTTTCAGCTTGAATCAGATGAAATCTTGCCGCTAAGTTTTTGGGATCAATGCTAATCGCTTCAGCAAATAACACTTTAGCGCGCTCGAACTCACCCGCTTCAACATCTAAATGGGCGACACCGTTCAAGGCATCAACAGACTTCGGATCAATCGCAAGCGCTTGTTCAAAAGCTTCACGGGCAAGTGAAGATTTACCCATTTCTGTTTGATTGGCTCCCAGTTGGCACCAGGCTTCGACCTTTTTGGGATCGATGGCAAGCACTTTTTCAAGTAATGAAATAGCCTCTGGGCAACGCTCAAGCTCTTGAAAGGCCCGGCTCAAACCCACCATCGCTTCAGGGTAGTTGGGTCTATTTTGCAATGACCGCTCTAACAAAGAGCAAGCCTGATCTAATTTATCTAGCGTCAAATAGCACAGCCCTAAATTACACAACGCTTCTGGTGAGGTGGGGTACGACTCAAGCACTTTCATTAAATAAAGAATGGCTTCTTCAGCCAATTCCTGTTCGACCAACACGGCCCCTAAGTTGGTCATAGACTCTAAATAGTTGGCATTCACATTGAGTGCTTTTCTATACCAATGCATCGCGCTTACTTTGTCTCCGTTAGCGCGTTCAATGCTACCCATGTTGTTTAATGAGTGCAGTAAATTAGGATTGATGGACAAGGCTTTCTCATGCATCAAAGCGGCTTGTTCAAATTGCTTGGCGTCATAAAGTGCAATACCTAGGTTGCTATAGGCAGAAGCCATGCTGGGGTCAATTTCAATAGCGCGTTGACCCCGCTTAACGGACTCTTCAATCAACCCTTGCTGACGACACATTTCAGCTAAATTACTTTCAAATAATGCCTCTTGTGGGCTGTACTCAAGGGCTTGTCTAATCAAATTAAGTGCCACACTGACCTGGCCTGCTTGATAGGTCACCAGTCCTAATAAGTGCAAAGCGTGAACGTTGCGTGGTTCAGCCTTTAAAACCTGTTGTAAAAGTTGTTCGGCTTGCACTAACTCACCAGCGACTTGATGTTGGCTCGCTATTTGCAATGCTTGGCTAACCGACATAATGTTCGCTGGGGCCTCCATAGTAGGGGGCTGTTGTCTCGCTGTGATTGGTTTGGGAGCATGACGGTTTGATCTTTTAGGTTTTGGAATAGCATGCAAAGCTTGTGCTGCATCAGCTAAAACTGAAGCCCAATCTCCAAAGGCAGGTTGATTGAAAATTTTAAGACTCGGATACCAAGGGCTTTCGTTTTTGCCATCAAACCATCGCCACTCTGAATCAAATCGATTGAGCATCCAGATGGGTTGATTGACGCTTCCAACCAAATGAATCATCGAAGAATCAACTGAAATGACTAAATCTAAATTTGAGACCAAAGCAGCGGTATCTGCAAAATCAATCAGCTCACCGGTCCAATCTATCCAGTCAATATGGGGTGGAATAATGGGTTGAATGTCGCTAGGCGCCCATTTCTGTAAGCTCACCCAAGTGACATGTGGCGTTTCTAATAAGGGTAAAAGTTGCTCAAAATTTAAACTTCGCCGTCCGTCATATTGATGTGCCTTACGACCGGCCCAAGCAATGCCTACCTTGAATTGACTCGGTGCAACTTGATTCAGGCGATCAAACCAATGCGATTTGGCTGGTGCCGGTATGCTCAGATAGGGGGTTTGAGAGGGAATATTTTCAACGCGTGTTTTTAATGCACGAGGCACAGACATGAGTGATATTTGCCAATCCCAAGGGCTATAGTCTAGTGGCAGATGGGTAAATAATGCAATCTGGTGCGCGAAGCTCCATTCCATCAGGCGGGCGGTGGGTTCAGAGCAGACAAACCCGACTTTCTTAAAGCGTTCGGCTAATAAAGGTAAGTAACGCGCGAACTGAAACGTGTCACCAAAACCTTGTTCAGTAATCACCAGCAAACTCATTAATGCTGTATCAGGTTCACCATTCCACTGCGGCATCGGGCACTGGGGTCTATTTAAGGTGTCCATGAGGCTTTCTGCTGAGCCTATCCAGCGGGCTTCGTAGTTTTCCCAACCGTCAGCAAAGTTACCTAATTTTAATTGGGCCATGCCTAAGTTAAGGCGTGCAATGGCCAAGTCAGGTGCAATCGTTAAGGCGCGTTCAAAAGCGGCCTCGGCCTCTAACATGAGACCCATGTCTTGCAATAAAAAACCTAAGCTGTTGTAAGCCGTTGCAAATTGAGGCTGTGCTGAAACTGCTTTGTTATAACTGGCCCGCGCTTTTTCAAATTGATTAAGTCTGTAGCAGGAAATGCCATGTAAATGCCACAAGTTAGCCGCAACGGCATCGGTACCCAATTGATTGAGTTTTGAGTCAAGCAAATTAAGCACTGAGGCGTGCTCACCTTTGCCTTGCAAGGCAATGCATTGATCAACCAGGCTCTGAGTCGATGGCAATGGGGTGGGAATGACCGCAAGCTTGAAGGCATCAGGGGCCTCAGACGGCACATCAAAAACAATCTCGTCATTGGGGTCTCGGTAAGCTTTAACCAGTTCGTACAAAGGTCTTAAATGTTGAGCAAAATGCTTCCAGCGAGCGATTGAAGATTTATATACAGGTTTTCGAACTTGAGAAATACTAGCCGTCTTAACAAGACGATCATTTTTGTAAAACTCTAGGCACCTCGGGTTCCATTCCAAACCAATGAAGTCTAAAACACGCCGTGCTTGTGCTTCGACATTTTCGACCATGTCTTCGTATTGCAGATCTATAATAAAATCTTCGGGCAAAACCTCACGCCAGTGTTGCATTAAACGTCGATAGCGTTGGTAGTACCTGCCCAGTGTGCCCTGATCATATACAAAATCCATGGTTTCATTGAAAAATCGCGAATAACATGAAAAGCACGCATCCATTGGGTCCCGCATGGCATTGATAATTTTTGCGTTAGGAAACATCTGGTATATGAGGCCAATGTAAATAAAATTAGCCAGCATTTTGTCACTGATGAACTGACTTTTAGGTGACAGTTTCCAAACGCGCTTGATATAGTTTTTTGCAATTTTTTCTAAATCTGCTTTGGTTATTTGGTCAACTGATGCAGTAAAGAAGCCACGAGCAGAGACGCCTAGGTGCTGATTGATGGCATCATGCAAATCAGTTAATTCGCCCGCACCATAAACACCTGGCAACGTGGCAAGAATTTGCTCAAGAAGGGTCGTTCCAGAGCGAGGCATGCCAACGATAAAAATGGGTGTTTTGCTATGTTTGTCAGTGTTAATTAATCGATCAGATTTCTTTTGATCAAAATAATCTTTTGTGAAGGTATTAATGACTGAATCAATGAGTGCCACTGAACTTTTTTCATCCATGGGGTGAAGCGCGTATTGCGTTCGATTGGCGTCTTCATATGCCTCAAAAGATGCGCTGAACTGACCCAAGTCATCTAAGGCTTTGCCCAATGCAAAGCCACATTGGACACGCACTTCTGGCGCGAGCATGTGACGGTTAGCAAAAGCTTGTTGTAACGAGACGATATGGGGGTCATCGGCGCGATAGGTTTTAACCAAAGACAAGTTGTAATGCGCTTCGATAAATTCTGGACGGCTTAAAACCGCCGCCTCGAAAGAGGCGCTCGCCTCTTTAAGACGACCCAGTTGATGGTAAATAGAGCCTTGGTTATTTTGAGCTTCTGCGTGCTGAGGGTTTCGAGCAGTGGCTTTTTCATAGGCATTCAATGCGCCTGCTTGGTCTCCCTTTTTTTCAAGTACAGCGCCAAGGTTATTCCACGCCTGGGTTTGATTGGGATTAATTTTGATCGCTTTTCGGTAATGCAAAATTGCGTTAGCGTAATCTAGGTTGTCACCATATGCCAACCCTAAGTTGTATTGAGCGTCCCAATCATTTGGGGCTAACTGACAGGCTGCACGACCACATAAAATAGCTTGGTTAAGTTGTCCCAGTCGGCGACTAATCTCACCTAGGTTACGATGAAATAAATAATTATTTGGCTCGTTTTTGACTGCATTCGCAATCATTTGAAAGGCGCGGTTCAGATCATTGCTGGCAACGGCCAACAACCCCAATTCGTGCCACGCCTCAGCGTCTGCACTATCTTGTTCCAGAATTTTCTGCAAGATGACCTGTGCCTCAGACGTATGACCTGCAACTAAAAGTTGCTTTGCCTGTTGCCATAATGGTGTTGTCGTATTGTTGGTCATCTCATTCACTTCAAATTTGAACGTATGGGGCAAAAACTATAAATAAGTCTTTGCCATTGAAATACTATTGTAAGCAGCTATATATCTAACTTAAGTGTTATGAACTTTGCAAAAACTTGCAAGGTTTTTGTTTACTAGATGTCGTATGCTTGTAACAAGTTAATACCGATGTCAATCTCATTAGCTATGCACTTCTAACTCCTCCCTGCTGCTAAACATGAACAAAACCCACAAAATCGTCTGGAATAAAGCCCGAAATTGTTTAATGGTTGTGGGGGAAAATGTGAAATCTCAAGGTAAAGGGACCGGCTCAAAAAAACCTTTGGTTCATGCAGTCACTGCAGCCCTACTTGCCCTGGGCGGGTCGAATGTATTGGCAGACGAAATCAACAGTTCGACAACCCATACATTTACCTTAATTGATAATCAAAGTTTATTTGTAAATGGGTCTGGCACCAACACAGGTAGCATTATTGTCGCCAGCCCATCGTTATCAGGTGTCTTTGTAAATATTGGAACAAACGCAGTTGCCGTTACGAACTCAGGAACAATAAGTAACAGCAAGTCAAATGGCTACGGTATTTATTTGAAGAGCTCAACCCTCAGTGGGGGTCTGATCAATAGCGGTTCGATTGCAGGCAATGAAGCGATTTTCTTGTCTGCTGCAGCGATAAGTAATGGTGTGTCGAACGCGGGTACAGTCAACGCTTCATACATTGGTATTTCATTCGCTAAAGGCTCGACAGTCTCAGGTGGCCTCGCCAACTCAGGCTCAATCAGCGGCTTGACGGG
>CALBMZ010000131.1 GCA_937896225.1 uncultured Alcaligenaceae bacterium
AGCTACTTTAATGGCCAACATTTCAAGCAAAGAACTGACTAATCGACTGAGCAACTGGCAATTTAGTTGTTGTTGGGTTGCTTGTTTAAGTATTTTGACACTTGTTTTCATACTGCTACCTATAGTATTTGCCAAAGACTTGGCGACATACATGCTTTTTGGTTGGCCAGCCCCTTTCTTAATCGTTGCATTTGGTTTGCCACTTTTTTTTCTACTGCTCATCGCTTTCTATGCGTGGGTGATGGATGCACGCGAGCGAGATCAATGATGCTGAGTCATTTATTATTGATCAGCAATAAAAAAATAAGCAACGAACAATAAGCAATGAGTAACCCTCAACTCGGTCATGCTGATAACAGCGATCAAGCCTCTAACTTCGATTCCCCGCGGCCGTCATTGCGTCGTGTTTACCTTATTTATGCTTTAAGTTTTATTGCCTTCATTGGGGTATTGGCTGGTTTTGAATCACTCGGCATGTCCCGTGAAAGCATTGGTTACTTATTTTTATTTGTTACCTTGGTGCTGTACGCAACAATTGGTATTGTCTGTCGTACCTCTGACCCAGTTGAGTACTATGTTGCGGGTCGACGTGTGCCAGCTGTTTATAACGGTATGGCAACAGCCGCCGACTGGATGTCTGTGGCATCTTTTATTGGCTTGGCTGGAACTTTATATTTAAAGGGTTTTGATGGTCTGGCCTTTGTTTTGGGGTGGACTGGGGGTTACGTTTTATTAGCCTTATTTTTAGCCCCATACCTGCGACGTTTTGGTGGCTACACCATCCCTGAGTTTTTAGCAGCCCGTTATGGCGGTGAAATGCCTAGGCGAATTGGGGTGCTTTGTGCCGTCGTCTGTTCATTTTCTTACCTTGTGGCGCAGATCTACGGCGTCGGTTTAATCACCGCACGTTTAACAGGCATATCTTTTGAGCTAGGTGTTTTCATCGCATTAGGCAGTATGTTGGTAAGCTCATTTTTAGGGGGCATGAGAGCGGTCACCTGGACTCAGGTTGGGCAATATATTATTTTGTTGATCGCTTATTTGGTGCCGGTGATTTGGTTGGCTGCCAAGCAAACAGATCAACCCATACCGCATGTGGCTGCCAGTAGTTCATTACAGCAAATTACCGAAAAAGAAAATGACTTTGGGGCAGACCCTGCCGAGGCCGTGGTGCGGCAGTTTTGGCAAGCTAAAGCCTTAGTGATGCAAAAGCAAATTGACGAGTTGCCTGCCTCATGGAATCAAGAGCGTGAAGCGTTAAAAGCGCGTTTAATACAGGCCCGTGCGCAGTCTGTATCAATGTTTGAAATACGTAAGATTGAACGTGATTTGGCTAACTACCCTGAATCAGTACAAGCGGCAAATGCTTATTGGGGCCGAGCTCGTGATGCATTTATAGTTAGGGGCGCTCCGTTAAAACCCCAAGCACAACCATTCTTTTCACCTCAAAATGAAGGGCCTAAAAATGGTTTGCTAAACACGCTTGCTGTTGACGGAGAAAGCAGCCAACTCAATTTCATAGCATTGATGTTTTGTTTGATGTTTGGCACGGCAGGTTTGCCGCATATTTTGGTACGATCCATGACAACACCGACAGTCAGTGACGCGCGAAAATCAGTTTTTTGGTCATTACTATTTATATTGTTATTGTATTTTTTAGCACCAACATTAGCCATTTTTGTGAAAAATGAAATTTATCAAAATGTGGTGGGTTTGCCCTTTAACCAGTTGCCAGATTGGGTAAACTCTTGGGCAGCCCTTGATCGTGCTTTGGTTGACATCACCGACATCAATACTGACGGTATCGTTCAATTAGGTGAAATTCATCTGGGTAACGATATGGTCGTTTTAGCCGGCCCAGAAATTGGAGGGTTGCCGTTTGTGGTGTCAGGCTTGGTAGCTGCCGGTGCCATGGCGGCAGCACTGTCAACCGCTGATGGTTTGTTGTTGACCTTATCTAATGCCTTATCGTTTGATTTAAAAACCAAATGGCGTGCCCCCAGTGTTTTGGCACATCGTCAGGTCATTATTTCAAAAGTATTCCTTTTGCTCGTGGCCATGTCGGCTGCTTGGGTGGCCACGCGTATGCCCGCCGATATACTGTTTATGGTGACCGCAGCTTTTTCTTTCGCAGCGGCATCTTTTTTTCCAGCTTTGGTGTTGGGTATATTTTGGACACGCAATAATCGTTGGGGGGTCAGTGCTGGTATGGTCGCAGGCCTAGTCGTAACGCTGGCTTATATGGGTAAAACCCAACCCTGGTTACGCGACATTTTGTTTGATGTGCCTTACAGTGAACCAATTCTCTTATGGTGGGGTATTGCGCCCAGTGCTGCTGGGGTGTTTGGTTTGCCAGTGGCCGTAGCGGTCATGGTTATCGTTTCTCTATGTACGCCAAGGCCAGATCAAGCCTGTCAAGCTATGGTTAAACGTTTGAGGGGGTAACGGCACTAAAAGATGGCACTAAATGTCCGAATCCTAAGTTGCGGTTCCTAGCAACACTAATACAGCCCCGGCCCCCCCTTCTGCATTGGGGGCCTCTATAAACGCGTTAACCCCAGTCATCTGGGTGAGCCAATGTCGGCTATGGTGCTTGAGCCTACCATGCCCAGAAACTGACCCCAAACCTTGGCCATGAACAACTCTGACACATCGAATGTTATGTAGCTGAGCCTGTTGAATAAACACAGACAAACGGGCACGGGCCGTGTCGACTGTCATGCCATGCAGATCAAGACTGGCTGTAACAGGCCAAAAACCACGTTTTAGTTTACGCAATGTAACGGCTGAAATGCCAGATGTGGAATATTGAGCGATGGGTGGGCCGTCTTCGGGCGCTAAATGCCCATCAGATATATTGAATAAATTGGCGTCAAGATGAGTTTGACTTTGCGCCGCTTCGCGTTTAAGTTTTTGTTTAGCGGTAGGCTTAGGTTGAGGGTTCGCTAAATCGACCCTTTGGCTATGCGTAGCCAAAGGAATTACCCCCTTAAACGCTTGGTTTAACAACGCTATGTCGTCAGGGGCCAAGCTAGAAAGGGGGTGAGAAATATGAGAGGGCTTAGTTCGTTTCAGCATTCTCCAACCAACGCTGAGCATCAAGGGCTGCCATACAACCTGTTCCCGCACTGGTGATGGCTTGGCGGTAAACGTGGTCTTGCACATCACCAGAAGCAAACACGCCGGGTACAGACGTTAAGGTGGCCATACCTTTTAAACCACTTTGCGTCACGATATAACCATTTTCCATCTTTAAATGGCCTTCGAAAATCTGCGTATTAGGCTGATGCCCAATTGCAATAAAGACGCCCGTGACGCTTAAAGATAGTGGTTCTTGACCGCTCGTACTCCGTAAACGCACACCCGTGACACCAGACTGGTCGCCTACGACCTCTTCGAGTTCACGAAATGTGGCTAAAGTCATTTTGCCTTCTTTGACCTTTTCAAGCATTTTGTCGATCATGATAGGTTCTGCCCGAAACTTATCGCGACGATGCACAACTGTTACGTGACGGCAAATGTTTGAAAGATAAAGGGCTTCTTCGACGGCAGTATTACCCCCCCCGACCACCACGACATCTTGGTCGCGATAAAAGAAGCCATCGCATGTTGCGCAGCCCGATACACCGCGACCCATGAATGCTTGTTCTGAGGCTAAACCTAAATATTTAGCTGAGGCACCGGTTGCGATAATGAGTGCATCGCAGGTATATTGGGTACCCCCATCACCAATTAGACGCAAGGGGCGAGAAGAAAAATCAACTTTAGCAATATGATCAAATATGATCTCGGTATTAAAGCGTTCAGCGTGCGCTTGAAATCGAGCCATTAAATCAGGGCCTTGCACACCGTCAACATCGGCTGGCCAATTATCAACCTCTGTGGTGGTCATCAGTTGGCCACCTTGCGCTATACCGGTAATTAAAACGGGCTTTAAATTGGCACGGGCAGCATAAACCGCTGCTGAATACCCAGCAGGACCTGAGCCTAAAATCATAACTTTTGCGTGGCGTTCAGTCGACATAATAACGATTAACCTCGTATTTGACCCAATCGGGAATACACAAATTATAATGCTCATATGTCTAAAGCCTCATCAGTAGCCCCGCGTTCCGCTCGGGCCTCGCGTAATACCCGAAATGGTCCCTCACCGATGCAGTTAAAAGTGCTGGGTTTTTTAAAAGAAGCTCGATGGGTTTTGTTTTTTGCCCTAGCGGCTTGGCTCACGCTCGTTCTTTTTAGTTGGAACCCTAACGACCCCAGTTGGTCGCACGTCACTCAAAACGAGCAACTACAAAACCGAGGCGGTATATTGGGTGCCTATGTCGCTGACGTGTTGTTGTATTTGTTTGGGTTCTCGGCTTGGTTATGGGTCGTGTTGTTGATTCAACGGGTCTTGGCAGGTTACCGCCGTTTATCTAAACACATTCGCGCTCGCGGCGAGCCCGAGCCTCTTGAACGCGTTAGGTGGGAAGAGGCCATAGGTTTTATTTTAATGTTCGCTGGTACCGTGGGTCTTGAGTCGCATCGGTTAGCTTCTATGGGTATGCATTTGCCTAGTCACTCTGAGACAACGAGTGGTGCAGGGGGCGTTATTGGTCAATCTTGGGCAAGTCTGTTGACACACTGGGTTGGCTTTACAGGTAGCACCTTAATTTTTATTGTCTTAGCAGCCTTGGGAGCCAGCTTATTTTTTAGGTTTTCATGGTTAAGCCTTGCTGAACAAGTCGGTGCATGGCTTGAGCAAGGTTTTTTTTGGGTGCAAAATACTTATTATGCTCGGCAAGATCGTCGGGCGGGTGAAACCGCTTTGGTTGAGCGTCGCGAGCAAGTTGATGCTCGTCAAGAGCAAACCATCCATGCCACCCCCGTTCGTATTGAACCTTCAGTTACAACCGTGCAAAAATCAGATCGGGTCATTAAAGAAAAACAGCAAACTCTGTTTCAAGACCATTATGGTGGGGCCCACCTTCCAGAAATCGGCTTGCTTGATCCCCCACCTGAAATGGTTGAAACCGTTTCACCTGAAACGATTGAGTTTACGTCTCGCTTAATCGAAAAGAAATTATCAGATTTTGGTGTGCAGGTGGCTGTGGTCGCTGCCCAAGCAGGCCCAGTTATCACGCGATATGAAATTGAACCGGCGACGGGTGTGAAGGGCAGTCAAATTGTTAACCTGGCCAAAGACTTAGCCCGGGCGTTAAGTTTGGTCAGTATTCGGGTAGTTGAAACCATTCCGGGTAAAAACTTAATGGGGCTTGAGTTACCTAACCCGAGACGCCAAACTGTGCGTTTGTCTGAAATATTGGGCTCACAAACCTACCATGCGAGCCAATCTGTGGTCACCATGGCGTTGGGCAAAGATATTGCGGGTCACCCCGTTGTGGCTGACTTAGCCAAAATGCCGCACTTATTAGTTGCGGGAACAACCGGTTCGGGTAAGTCGGTGGGTATCAATGCCATGATTCTGTCATTGCTTTACAAGGCTGATGCGTCACAAACACGCTTAATCTTGATTGACCCCAAAATGTTAGAAATGAGTGTGTACGAGGGCATCCCACACTTATTAGCCCCCGTCGTAACCGATATGCGTCAAGCTGCTAACGCACTAAATTGGTGCGTAGCTGAAATGGAAAAGCGTTACCGCGTGATGAGCAAGATGGGTGTCAGAAACCTAGCTGGCTTTAACAGCAAAATTCGTGATGCCGCTAAAAATGAAGTCATCATTCCCAACCCCTTTTCCTTAACACCCGACGCGCCAGAGCCATTGCATGAGTTGCCGACCATTGTTGTTGTGATCGACGAGTTGGCTGACTTAATGATGGTGGTGGGTAAAAAAATTGAAGAATTGATTGCTCGATTGGCTCAAAAAGCACGGGCCGCCGGCATTCACTTAATTTTAGCGACGCAACGACCAAGCGTTGACGTCATAACTGGTTTAATCAAAGCCAATATACCTACTCGCATTGCCTTTCAAGTGTCATCGCGTATTGATTCTCGCACCATACTTGATCAAATGGGGGCTGAAGCGCTACTCGGTATGGGTGACATGCTTTACATGCCGTCAGGAACTGGCTTTCCAATACGTGTGCATGGTGCCTTTGTTTCAGACGATGAAGTACATCGAGTTGTTAATGCTTTGAAAGCGCAAGGCGAACCCGATTACATAGAGGGTTTACTAGAAGGGGGCGTGGCGGGTGAAACCGGTGACGGCTTGAACCCCATAACCGGCTTGGCTGATGCTGAGTCAGACCCTATGTACGATCAGGCAGTAGGTATTGTTCTGAAGAACAGGCGTGCTTCAATTTCTTTGGTACAAAGGCACTTACGTATTGGGTATAACCGAGCGGCAAGGTTACTTGAACAAATGGAACAATCTGGGGTGGTATCTGCGATGCAGTCAAATGGAAACCGAGAAATTTTAGTGCCTGCTGGCCCGCAGGACGCAGCATGACTTTACTAACATCAATTAAAGGCCTCACCGTTGTTGCCTTGAGCTTATCAGGCGCAAAATACTATCGTTTGGCAACGTCCATTTTGATTTCTTTGCTCATGCTTTCTGGCTCTACCGCTTGGTCTGCTACCCCCTCTGCTATTGAACAGTTGAAGAATTTTGGTATGCAGGTCACTTCGGCTGAAGGGGCCTTCACACAGAGAACCTTTGGTGCACAAGGGCAAACTGCACCTGACCAAACGGGCACCTTTATATTCGAGCGTCCCGGCCGGTTTCGCTGGCAAGTCACTGCGCCATATCGACAATTGATTCTGACAGACGGTCAAGATTTATATCAATATGATCCCGACTTGAGCCAGGTCACGGTGCGTACAGTAGGCAACTCTTTGGGCGATTCGCCCGCTGCAGTATTGTTTGGTAATGGGCAAATAGATGAAGCGTTTACTCTGTCGCCACTGCCTGAGCAAGATGGTTTGGTTTGGCTGAGGGCCGTGCCCAAACAGTCTGACTCGGGTCTGCGTCAAATTGATATGGGGTTGCAAAATGGTTTGCCTGTAAAGCTTTTATTAGAAGACGGCTTTGGTCAAACCACCCAAGTTGACATCACTTCACTGGTTCCAAAAGCCAATTTGCCCGCTGATACCTTTGCATTTAAGCTTCCGCCCAATACTGATTTGGTGCGGCTCCAATAAAACGATTCATCTACAGACGACTCATTTTAAAGACGAATGAACTTAAACCAAGATAGCGTTACACGTGCAAAATAAACCAACCCCCCCGCTAGCGGAAGCCTTAAGACCTCAGTCTATAGACCAAGTAATAGGCCAGTCGCATTTGTTGGGGCAGGGTAAGCCTTTGCGGTTGGCTTTTGATTCAGGCACCCCACACTCAATGATTTTATGGGGCCCACCTGGCGTGGGTAAAACCACGTTGGCACGCCTGACTGCAAACGCCTTTGATTGCAAGTTCATTGCCTTATCTGCCGTTTTTTCGGGTGTGAAAGACATTCGTGCAGCAATGGATCAAGCACAAATTTATTTGGCTAATGGTACCCGTACCATTTTATTCATTGATGAAATTCATCGCTTTAATAAAGCTCAGCAAGACGCCTTATTGCCTTACGCTGAATCGGGCTTAGTCACTTTAATTGGCGCCACCACTGAAAACCCCTCATTCGAAGTGAATTCAGCCTTGTTATCGCGAGCGCAAGTTTATGTGTTGCATGCTTTAAGTGAAGATGAGCTTGGGCAACTTGTTCAAATAGCTTTGCAAAAAGCGTTGCCGCAAATAACGTTAGACGCAGCAGCCATAGATACTTTAGTAGGGTATGCCGATGGCGATGCAAGACGGTTATTAAACTTGCTTGAACAGGTCAATAGTGCCGTGGGTACCCATAAAGAACAGGTGTCTGATGCGGTTCATCACATTGACTCGGCATTTTTAGAGCAAGCATTGAGCTTAAATGCGCGCCGTTTTGATAAAGGTGGTGACAATTTTTACGATCAAATTTCAGCCCTACACAAGTCTGTGCGAGGCTCAAGCCCTGATGCTGCGCTGTATTGGTTGACCCGTATGCTGGATGGTGGGGCTGATGCCAAATATTTATCAAGACGTATTATTCGTATGGCTTGGGAAGACATCGGTTTGGCAGACCCGCGAGCATTACAAATCGCTAATGAGGCGGCCTTAACTTACGAGCGGTTAGGTTCGCCAGAAGGTGAGTTAGCGTTGGGGCAAGCCGTTATTTATTTGTCAATTGCGGCAAAAAGTAACGCGGGTTACAACGCTTTTAATCAAGCGATGGCTTTTGTCAAAAAAGATCATTCACGTGAAGTGCCCATGCACTTACGCAATGCGCCTACGAAACTGATGAAAACATTGGGTCACGGCCATGAATATCGGTATGCTCATAACGAGCCAAATGCTTACGCAGCAGGTGAAAGCTATCTGCCCACAGACATGCGCGAGCCAAATTGGTATCAACCAACTCCCCGTGGTCTTGAAATTAAAATTACTGAAAAGTTGGCCTTTTTGAGAAAATTAGATCAATCGGTTCAAGAAAAAAATAC
>CALBMZ010000132.1 GCA_937896225.1 uncultured Alcaligenaceae bacterium
ATTCAAAAATATTAATATTTTAAGACCCTTTAAACATTTAAAAAGCGAGGTATTAATTGAGCCTTTATCAAAAACTGCAAATCCGTGCTGCTGCCAACAAACCCATTCGAGTAGCATTAATTGGTGCCGGTAAATTTGGCTCAATGTATTTGGCACAAGTGCCGCGCACCCCAGGTGTTCATTTGGTTGCCATCGCAGATTTAAACCCCGTATTAGCCCGAACAAATCTGGCTAGAGTGGGTTGGCATGCAGACCAATCTGCTGCGCAGTCTGCAGATGAAGCCATAAAAAATAATACCACTTGGGTGACTGAAGATTGGCAAGCCGTTGTTTCACTACCCTGCATTGATGTCGTCGTTGAGTGCACGGGCAACCCCATTGCTGCGGTTGACCATATTCTTGAAAGTTTTGCGCACGGCAAGCATGTTGTAAACGTTACAGTTGAAGCCGATGCATTTTGCGGGCCACTTTTGGCGTCCCGTGCGCAGCAAGCAGGGGTTCAATATTCACTAGCGTTCGGTGACCAACCTGCTTTAATTTGTGACTTAGTTGATTGGGCACGTACGTGTGGTTTCCCTGTGGTGGCGGCCGGTCGCGGTCATAAATGGCTGCCTCATTATTCAGAATCAACCCCAGAAACAGTCTGGCAACACTGGGGTTTGTCGCCCGAGCAAGCAGAACGTGGGGGCCTTAATCCAAAAATGTTTAATAGTTTCCTAGACGGTTCAAAACCGTCTATTGAAAGTACAGCAGTGGCTAATGCCACAGGCTTAGGGGTGCCCAGCAACGGTTTGTTGTACCCACCTGCCAGTGTTGAAGATATACCGTATGTGACTCGCCCTATTTCTGAAGGTGGGGTTCTTGAGCGTAAAGGCATGGTTGAGGTGATTTCATCATTAGAAACCGACGGTCGTGTGATTCCTTACGATATTCGTATGGGGGTTTGGGTAACCGTTGAAGCTGAAACCGATTACATTAAAAATTGTTTCGAAGAATACAAGGCGCATACTGACCCCAGTGGTCGCTACTTTACCCTTTATAAACGTTGGCACTTAATCGGTTTAGAGGTTGGCATGTCAGTTGCCTCTGTAGCGCTGCGTGGCGAGCCGACTGGCGTGGCCACAGGTTGGCATGCTGATGTTGTGGCGACTGCGAAACGTGAATTAAAACCTGGCGACATGCTTGATGGTGAGGGTGGCTTCACGGTTTGGGGTAAGTTGTTGCCTGCAGAAAAGTCTGCGGCTATGGGTGGTCTACCTCTAGGTTTGGCACATCAAGTGAAAGTCATAAGGCCCGTCGCAAAAGGGCAGTCATTGACTTGGGCCGACGTTGATATGGACACCACGACGTATGCCTACAAAATACGACAGGAAATGGAGCAATTGTTTAAGTAATGGGTTTGAGTTGTGCTGCCCAAGTGCTTTGGGTTGCCAATTCGCTATCTTTTAACATGTGGGTTTTTAGATGCTGCAGCTGCTATGTTAGTTACGCTTATGAACGCTATCTAGACCTTTTTTTATATAAACAATTTTTCAGTTTGAGCGATTAAAAACGGCTAACGATGCGGCCGCTGCGATAAACAGCGTGCCGAAGATTCTATTCATCACCCTTAAATGTGAACCTGTTTTAAGCGTTGAAAGTATTTGGGCGGCGAGGGCGGTATAACCTAGCATTACAATAAATTCTGCACTGCCAAGCGTGGCGCCAATGACGATGTATTGGTGCCATAAAGGTTCGTTAATATTTAGAAATTGCGGAACGATGGCTAGTATGAAAATGGTACCTTTTGGGTTTAGGGCATTAATTGCCCACCCCCGAAAAACCAATTGGGATGCCGGTGCGAGCGATTTTGTTTTGCCAGGCAAGCCCCAAGATTCTTTAGGGCTACGCCATTGTTGAATGCCTAACCAAGCCAAATAAGCTACACCCACCCATTTCACCACTAGAAAAGCAGTGCCTGACGCGGCCACCAGTGCACCCAGGCCAATAGCAACCAATGTTAATTGGGTCATGATGCCCAACATAAACCCGAAAATCATAATATAGCCACGCTTGAAGCCATGATTTAAGCCCGCGTTCATCGCGGCGACGGCTGCCGCTCCGGGTGACAAACTGATGGCGAATGCGGCGACCAAAAAAGTTAACCACGTAGCGAGTGTCATATCTTTTGAATGGCCCGTAAATTACAATAGTTTTATTTTTTCATTAAGTGTCTCATTATATGACTCAAGCTACTGTTCATGTTTTAGCAACTGGGGGCACCATTGCAGGGGTTGCGGCTTCTTCTACCACACGAGATTATGTGGCAGGTTCGGCTTACATACAAAGCATACTAGATGGTATGCCAGAACTTACAAACCTTGCTCAGCTAACGTCAGAGCAGGTTTTTAATATTGACAGTGTTGATATGACTGAAGCACGTTGGTTGATCTTGCTAAAAGCTGTTAATCAAGCCTTGCTTCGACCCGAGGTAAGTGGGGTAGTAATTACTCACGGTACTGATACGTTAGAAGAGACGGCATATTTTTTAGACTTGTTACATACGTCGCCTAAACCATTGGTGCTGGTGGGTTCTATGCGTTCTTCTTCAGCCTTAAGTGCTGATGGCCCCATGAATTTATATAATGCCATTGCCTTAACTCAAGACGTGGGTGCAGTTTGCCAAGGTGTATTGGTTGTGATGAATGACCAAATCATGAGTGCTAGGCAAGTGACGAAGTTTTGTACATCAGGGCTTGACGCTTTTGCTGCGAAAGATGGTTCAGCACTTGGGCGGGTATCGTTTGGCAAAGTGCATTGGCGCGATGATCATCGCCACTTTGCGCTTCAACGTTTACATTCAGGTTTATTTTTTAACCCCGGTGATGAATTGCCCAAGGTGGCATTACAGTTTTGTCATGTTGGGTTTGATGCGGCATGGTTAAGAGTCATGCTTGATCATGACGCACCACAAGGTTTAATATTGGCAGGAACAGGGGCGGGTAATTTGCCAAAATCGTTAGATGTCGTGCTAAAAAAAGCACAACAAAAAGGGGTTACGGTGGTGCGCAGTTCGCGGCTACCAAGCGGTTCAGTCACCCCCAATTACAACAATTTAGATACAACATACGG
>CALBMZ010000133.1 GCA_937896225.1 uncultured Alcaligenaceae bacterium
ACAAAAAAGACTCAGCACCCCAACGCTTAACCCGTCGTCAAATTCTTAAAGGTGTATCTGCAGGTATCTTTGCTGCATCAGCCCCCTGGGTAACCACCTCAGCAAGGGCCGCAGGGCAGTTGACTGTCATCTTAAACCAAGGCCTTCTTGCCAAGCTTTGGATAGACGAATTAAACCCTTTATTTGAGAAAGAAACAGGTGCAAAACTCAACATCCAGCAATCTGTTACCGGCAATATGCTTGCAATGCTACGTACACAAAAAGACGATCCACCTGACTTGATGCAATTTTCTGAAGCTGGCGTTTTTCTGGCTCGTGATAATGGTCTGCTTCGACAAATCGACAAATCAAAAATTCCAAACTGGAAGTATATGAGTAAAAGTTTTGATGTCGCTGACGGGTTTTCGGCTGGCATGATCGATGCCATGAATACAATTTTCTACAATACTAACGAACAAAAAACTTCACCTACCTCATGGGCATATCTCTGGGACCCCGCCAACAAAGGCAGAATAGCCATACCACCTATTGCTTGGAATAACGGCGTACGTATGGTGGTTACGGCTGCCCAGATAGCCACAGGCAAGCCTCTTGCACAAGCGCAATATGAAATTGAGGCAGGCATTGCCGAATTAGCCAAACTCAAGAAAAACGATGTACGTGTCTATAGTGGTGCGCCACAAGCCCTACAACTTTTACAAAGCGGAGAGGTTCCCCTTGTGCCTTTTTACCTTGCTTTTGCAGCACCTTTGATTGCAAAAGGCGCGCCAATTTACCCTGCAACATTCCTCAAAGAAGGTAAGCAAGGTGAAATTGTTGGCTTCAACATGCCAACCAATGCAAAGAATGTTGAACTCGCTAACCAATACATCAATATGAGCTTAGAAAAAAGTTTTCAACAAAAAATTGAAAATACACTGCGCGCTCAATGCGCGCATGTTGATGTGGTAGCTTCTGCTGAAACACTGAAGTTAATCGGACCTGCAGATAATACGACCTATGCAGACTGGGCTTTTCTCTCAAAAAACAGACCTAAAATTACCGAAATGTGGAATGAGGTTTTTAGTTAACCTACATATCAAATCTTGGTGAAATAATGAACCCCCACATCCCTACAATACGAGACCCGATAACAGAAATCACTTTTTGGTCTCGTTTTGGGGGTGCCTTTTGTTTACTAAGCCCTTTATTACTTTTTTTAGCTTTTTTTTACGTTGTACCTTTTGCTAACCTTATACAAGAAAGCTTTCGTTTGACAAGCTTAGATGGTCAAGTAAGTGATAGCTTAACGCTGCATCAATATATCAAAACGCTAAGCAGTTCGAGAATAGCTCGCGTGATGGAGCGCACGTTCAGTATGTCGGTTTTGACGGTCGTCATTACACTTTTACTCTCTTACCCTATTGCGCTGTTGATGATAAGAATTAAGTCAACCCCGCGCACCATCATTTTGTTAGTTATCTTTATTTCTTTAGCGTCTAGCCTCATTGTTAGAAACTATGGCTGGGTCGTGGTTTTATCAGACAAGGGTGCTTTAAATGCTTTTTTACAAGCCATTGGTTTGATACAAGAACCACTACGCATGATGTACTCTAAAGTTGCCATCGTTATTGCGTTGGTGCACTTCTCAATTCCCTTTATGGTTTTACCTATCTACGGATCGCTTTTGCGACAACCAAGGTCTTTGACAGAAGCATCGCTGTCTCTTGGTGGTAACTCGTGGCAGACTTTTAGAAAAATCACCTTACCGCTTAGCTTGCCAGGCGTGTTTGGTGGCACAGTTCTAACATTTGCACTGAGCATGAGTGCCTATGTTACGCCACTGATGCTTGGCTCACCATCGTCATCTATGATTTCACAAGTGGCGGCTGAACAATTATTGGTTCAGTTAAATTTTCCCTACGGTTCAGCGATTATCGTGACGTTAACTGTACTCACTTTTATTTTGGTTGCGTTTTACGCAACCATATTGCGGAGGGTGTTCCGTGCAGACGTCTAAAGCCCCAACAAAAAATAGTTTTAATTATGCTGTTAGCATTACAGCTTGGTTAGCATTAATATTTTTACTCGCTCCCGTATTGTTAACGGCAATTGTGTCATTTAATAGTTCGTTTTTTATCGAATTTCCACCGAAAGCTTTTTCCTTTAAATGGTATTGGAATATTGCCAACATAGCCGCTATCGGGCAATCAACACTAATCAGTTTGTCAATTGCATTCGTAGCCGCGTTACTTTGCACAACACTCGCTATTGCAGCCGCTTTGGCCATTGCTCGCTATCACTTTCCTGGCAAAGTATTGATGACAGCTTTCTTACTGTCGCCAATCACTATGCCGATGGTGGCTGTTGGCATTGCATTGATTCAATTCTTTATTTTGATTGGTACAGCTTTCACTTGGTACAGCTTACTTATTGGCCATATGGTGTTGGTCATTGCCTACCCAATCCGTACATTACTCGCTTCTTTAACACTCATGAACCCCTCTTTAGAAGAAGCGTCGTTGTCGTTAGGTGCCAGCAAGTTCATGGCTTTCTGGACGGTCACCCTTCCTCAGTTGAAGCCTGGCCTTATCAGCGGTTTTTTGTTTGCTTTCTTAATCAGTTTTGACAACTACCCAATCAGTGTATTTTTGGTTCGTGGCGGGCTCACCACCATGCCGATCGAAATTTTTAACTATATTGCTCAAAATCTCGACCCTACGCCTGCAGCGTTCTCAACCCTATATGTGATCATTGTCAGCCTCATCATTGCGTTTGCTGAGCGGCGCTATCGAATTATTTCCTACTCAATTAAATAGCAGACCCATATGACAGGACTCGAATTAGACAACATCAGTGTTTGGCTTAATGGACAACAAATTCTTTACGACGTGAGCATGTCGATTAAGAAAGGCGAGTGCGTGGCTTTGCTGGGCCCTTCAGGTTGCGGTAAGACGACAACCTTACGCACCATAGCTGGTTTTATTCACCCACAATCAGGAGACGTTCGCGTTGCCGGAAAGTCTTGCATTGGACTAGCCCCCAACAAACGTAATATGGGGCTGGTTTTTCAAGATTATGCTTTGTTCCCACACATGACTGTGGCGCAAAATGTTGCTTATGGTCTACGTATGCGAAAACAAACTGGGCCTGAATCAGACAAATTGGTTAAACAATTTCTTGAAATGGTGCAACTCGACCATGTTGGTGATAGGTTGCCTGAGAACCTATCTGGTGGCCAGAAACAACGCGTCGCATTAGCACGTGCTTTAGTCATCAAACCTGACATCTTGTTGCTAGACGAACCTCTCGGTGCATTAGACCGCAAACTTCGAGACCAAATGCAAGTCGAGCTCAAACAGTTACAAAAGCAACTTGGTGTTACGACCATCATCGTCACACACGATCAAGAAGAAGCACTTTCTCTGGCTGATCGAGTTGCAGTTATGTTTAGCGGTGCAATCTGGGAAATTGGCTCACCTCAAGCGCTTTACGACATGCCACGACATCGCGATGTCATGGATTTTTTAGGGGGATCTAACTTATTTAACTGCTGCGTAACGGATGTTGATGATGAAAATGCAACCTTATCAGGGCCGGGTGGTTTTCAAACGGTATTGAAACGTGGTGATTTAACGTTAAACGAAGATGTGTTGGTGGGTATTCGACCAGAGCATTTATCTATCTCAATACCCAATGAAGCAGATGCAGATAAGGCCCCAACTTTACGTGGGTTGGTTCATGAGACTGTTTACAAAGGCACTTTGATGGAGATTTTGATCAAAACACACGACGATCATATGTTTAGAGCTTCAGTTAGCCCAAGATCAATTTCTCAGGCCCAAATTACCAGTGGTAACCCTATTAGTCTTGTTCTCGAAAAAGACTACATTCGAGTTTTTAAGTCCTAAAGCTAAGGTAATAACAATGCAACGTAAAGTAAACGATGTTGGCGGCTTGCCCGGTGAACACATTGATTCTGTTGATCACGACGCTACGTTTTTTGAAAAACGTATTGATGCAATGTTGATGCTTTTAATAAGCCCTAAAATTAAAGCGTTCTCTATCGATGCACTCAGACGCACCATTGAGGAAAATACCTTAGATGATTATACAAAACGTGGTTACTACGAAAAATGGCTTTATGCGATTCGACATTTACTAGTCGAACAACAAATCCTCTCAAACGAAGAGATTGATCAACGAATAACGACCATTATGCAGACAAAGGGGTAGCGACCATGACTGATTCACACCCAGAGTTCCCACCCCCAAGATTTGGTGTGGGTGACAAAGTCGTTGTCAAGAATGGCCCACCCGAAACTCACTGCCGAACACCGTACTATTTGAGGGGTGTTAATGGGCAAATCATTGAGCTTATAGGTCGATATCAAAACCCTTCTCTTCTTGCCTTTCACAAGCCTGGGCTACCCAAGCTCTGGCTCTACCGAGTTCGTTTTGATCAATACAAGATTTGGGAACAATATAACGGGGCAAACAGCGACTCTGTCGTAGCCGACTTATATGAACACTGGCTAGTACCAGTTAAGGAGCACTCAAATGTCGCACCCTAAAGATCACTCACATCAACATGATGGCGAACACGATCACGATCATGATCACGAACACGATCATGCCCCTATTGAAAGCCCTCAAGAGCCTACAGGCACGCTGCGTTACCTTGAACAAGCCTTAAGGGAATTGCTTAACGAAAAAGGGATCATTACAGCGGCTCAAATTGCACAACAAATTGATTTGCAAGATAGTCGTACACCTGCCCTAGGTTCTAAAGTGGTCGCAAGAGCGTGGACAAATGCTGAGTTCAAACAAGCTCTTCTTGCAAACCCCTTAGAAGCAATCAACGAAACGTTTGGTCTAACGATCACTACGCCACTTGAACTCGTTGTTTTAGAAAACAAGCCTAACCTGCATAACATGGTGGTTTGTACCTTGTGCTCTTGTTATCCACGCATGTTGTTGGGTATTCCACCTGCTTGGTATAAGTCTACTGATTATCGCTCTAGAGTGGTCGTTGAGCCGCGAGCAGTGCTTCGAGAGTTTGGTACTCAAGTGCCCATTACAACCGAAGTTCGAGTTGCTGACAGCACAGCTGATGTTCGTTATCTGGTCTTACCGTTAAGACCCGCTGGAACGGAGGGTTTTACGGAAGATCAACTTGCCGCACTAGTCACTCGCGACACGATGATTGGCACAGCTTTACCTCAATTTGAACAGGCTTAATAATGGACAAAAGACAAGAAAACTATCGTGGCGTGTTTGATTCAGCTCTGGGTTTTGGTCACAAACCCGCATTGATCGTGATTGATTTTATGAAGGCTTACACCGAGGTAGGCTCAGCACTTTATACCCCAGCTGTTGTTGAGGCTGTGCATGCGTCTGTTGATCTCGTCAATAAAGCCCGTGAAAAAAATATACCTGTTATCTATACAAAAGTGTTGTATCAAAATGGAGGGTTTGATGGCGGTTTATTTGTCAAAAAAATACCCGTATTACAAAGTCTTGTCGAAGGAGAACCTCTTGCAGAAATTGACCCTCACATCGCACCTATTAAGGGTGATATTGTTTTAATTAAAAATTATGCCAGCGTCTTTTTTGGAACAAGCTTGGCCAGCATGTTAACTGCCCATGCCATCGATACAACAATTATGGTGGGTTGCTCAACAAGTGGTTGTGTGCGGGCAAGTGCGATTGACGGTATGCAACATGGATTTCGCGTCATTGTGCCGCGAGAATGCGTGGGTGACCGGATGCCACAAATTCATGATGCAAATTTATTTGACATTCATGCTAAGTACGGTGATGTCGTCAGTAGAGTAGAAACCATGCATT
>CALBMZ010000134.1 GCA_937896225.1 uncultured Alcaligenaceae bacterium
AGGTACAACCATAATGATGCTTCCAATTTTGAACAGTAGTGAAAATGATGTAGCGTTTAGATAATCAAAAATAAAATATATTATTATTACTTTTTGGTCATTGCTATTAGAAAGCTGCAGTCAATATTATTGATTAAATTGCACAAAGTAGAACGACTAATTTGGCGGTTGCCACTCGTCGGCTTTTAGACGAAGTTTGTCTTCCTTAATGCAATTTTTAAAGTTTGCACCATTCCATAAAGTTTTTAAGTCAGCAATTTCATAAAGCACACAAGCTTCAAATGAACTATTTGTGAAATCACTATTGTGTAAATTGGCTTTTGACAGATCGGAATACTTAAACTTAATTTTAGAAAAGCTAACACCCGATAAATCAGTATTTGTAAGAACACAGTGCGACCATAAGGCAGAGTGTGCTTGAGCACCCTTCATAAGGGCAAAATCAAAATTTGCATGCTTAATTTCTGTCACATCAAAGTTTGAGCCAGACAGGTCAGCGGTTGAAAAAATAACATGGCTCAAACTAGAATTAGAAAAATCGCTTTCTGATAATCTAGCCCGTTCAAAACTAACTTGATTCAACACCATGCCTGAAAAATTTGAACCACTTAGGTCGGCCTGGGAAAAAATGACTAAAGTTAAATCACAATCGACGAATTTTTGTTTAGGTAGTTTGGCTTCAACTAAATAACATTGTTGCATAAGAGTCGACTTAAAAACTGCCTCACTAAGGTCACTTTTCTGAAAAGTAGCCCGTTTTAAAACAGCTTCTGTAAAGTCTACTTTTTTAAAACTACTGTTTATTGCACTACTTTGTTCAAAGTTTGCCTTGATCAAAATCGCTTGATCAAACAAGCACGTATCAATTAATGCTGAGTACCAATTTGAGTCTGTTGCTAAAACATCAGAAAAATCAGAATTTTTAGCCTGCAAACCTGTAAAGTTAGTCCCAACGAGTTTGGCTTTTGAAAACTTAACTTTCAACAGATTGGCCTCTGAGAAGGAGGCATTGAGTAATATTGAGCCTGAAAAATCACAGTCTTTAATGTCTGTACGTTCAAAGCTACAGCCACTTAAATCAGCACCACGAAATATCACGCCGCTTAAGCGCTTACCCTCAAACGATTGACCTACAAAAGAACCGGCACTCAAGTCCACATTTTCAATCACGCCCTTGAATTCATGTTCTAGCAGTGCAGACGAATCGTTATTTTGGCTCAACGTTAAACCTCATCTTTGCCAAGACGTTCGGCCAGTATGGTTCTGGCAATATATGAACCATCCATCCGAACATTTAAAAACTCAGTTTCTAAAAAATTAACCCCGTAAAGGTTACACGACAAGAGAGCAACATCTGTCAATTTTGTTAAAGCAAATGACCCTTCCATAAAGTTACTCATTGATAAATCAGCTTTTTTAAGATCGGCCTTATCAAAAACCATACCCTTTGCCTGAGCGCGGCGCATCACAACCTCAGTCATCAGCGTTGATGAAAAGTCTGCTCCTAAACCTGTTATGCGATCAAAGTTTGAACCACATAAATTTGCCCCTACCCAGCTTGCTTTATCTAAATGAGCATCACGAAAATCAGCGGCAGTGGCTTGCGTTCCTTTGTCAGCACTACTGTCAGAAAGGTCGGCACCTACAAACTTTGTTTTGTGAAGCTTTGCACATGAAAAACTGGCCTGAATACAGCGTGTTTTAGATAAGTTTGCACTGGATAAGTCAGCGGCAGAAAAATTAGCTTGCAAAAGATTTGCACCCGAAAAATCTGACTGTGCCAACATGGCACCCGTAAAATCTGTTTTATGGGCGGTTACATTAATAAGATTTGCATTGCGTAACTGGGCCCCTGAAAAAAAAGCCCCTGATAAGTCAATATTTTCACAAACGGCGTCGGTAAAATTAGCCTTAGAACAATCGGCCCCGACTAAGGTTGCTTCAGAAAAGTTAACGCCATGGAATTGAACTTGACTCAACCCACTCATCAGGAAACTTGCTTTTGATAAATCAGCGGCTGCAAAATTAGATTCGGTTAAAGTTGCCCGATCAAAAATTGTGCCAATTGCCACACTGCCTATAAAGTTGGCGCCTATTAAAACAGACCCTGAAAAATCTAAACCTGAAAGATCTAGACCAGATAAATCTGCATGGGGTAAATCTAAGTCGCGGCAATTTTCACCAGTAGATTGTCGCCTCAACACTTCTTTGCGTGCCAATCTGGCGGCTGCAACATCTACTGTCTTGGGTAATTCGTTTATTACCTCAGCATCAACAATATGAGTTGATTGCGCAAATTCTTTAATGTCATCAAAAAAACCGACAACTCCGCCTTTTGTTTGTTCAATCGTCAACGCCAAGGCCCTGGTTTGTGGGTTACCTTTTAGTTTCGAAATAATTTCAGCTTCAGGCATGCCACCCTCTGACAGGTGAGCCAAAAAAACTTGTCGTTGACGATCAAGTTCAGCGAGTAACTGATCAAGACTTTTTTTATCTTCTTGTGGTGAGATAAGACCCAGCTCTAACGTTGGTTCGGGAACTAAACCTTTCATTTTTTCAACGAACGCTTCAATATAAGACTCAGCAGATTTGGCTGGCTGGTCAAGCGACTCAATTTCAGCAGACAAGCCCAACATATCTCGACCTTCAGGGTCGTCAACCTCAATCACTGCTCTAAAAAGAGCAATACCTGTCAAATAATCAGGCAATAAAAATACAGTTTCAAGTCGGGTTTTAGCTTCACCTGTTATGAACTGACCTTCAGCGCCATTCACGGCACCAAATAACCGCACCCGCAATCCAGGTAGTTTGGCATTCAACACCGCATGAGTTGGGTGCATATTTTGCACACTAATAGACTCGTCACCTCTCCAATAGCCTTTAGTTAGACGTTGATCTTCAGGCGCGACTTGAAAAAAACTGAAATCAGTGTTGACCGGTAAATGGGGCCAACGCGTCTTGACCCAGTTATCATCAAATCGGCCTAAATACTTCGTTCGTTGTGGCGAATCGGCGTAATAAGGCCAAAAGCCAGCCACTGGGGGCTTGGAACTGGAAGAGGTTATTAACGAATTGGGCAACTCGATATTAGGCAATTGCCGAAGCCGTTCACCTGCGGCCGTCGTCACAATGTCTGCCCCTCTGCCATAGGGGTTCGCTGGATAAGACTCACCACCAAAAGCAGTTTGGGGGGTTATGGGCATTCGGTCGAAAGGCTCGGGTTTAACTGAAAAACCTGCAGCATTAAAGTGGCGATCACCAAACACCGCTACCCGCTTATTTAAATCGCCAACTGAAACTACTGCGGAAATAGGCTGCTGTGATTGTTGTGAGGGCAAATAGGCTGCCCCAAAAACAATATACTCACCTTGTAGCTTTGGCCAACCTTCATCATAGGTTGCATAACCATTCATTGCTGGTTTTAAAACATCCCATACAGGTGACTTGGAATCAGGTGCTGGTTCACCTTCTGGGTGTAAGTTAAATCTAACCAATACAGCTACCGACAGCGCATATTTTTTTGGAGCTAAAGAAAAAACACGGTATGTCACCTCAGTTGCTGATGGGTTAAATACTTTCACATCAACACCTTGAGGTTACTACCATTAATTGAAACACCCGACACATCTACTGAAACGTTGCTTGACCCAAAAGAGAGCTTGGCACTTGACGATGAAACAACCACTTTTGAACTGGTACTTTTATATTCTAGTGTGCCAGATGAATTTGACAAGACCATGCTGGTGCTTGAGCCAACTGCACCTTTAACTTCACTACTTTGAACCGATATTGAACTTGAACCACTGCTTTGTGCCGCTTCAAGCGTCATGTTAGAGGAACTCATGTTGACTGACGTTTTGGACTGACCATTTACCGTTTCAACTGAATAATTACTGGCAGTATGTGAAGAGCTAGACTTCTGACTGCTTGATTTAGCAGCGGTCATGTTAATGACTGAAGCGGTTACATCTAGTGTCGCATTACTGGTGGTTGCCTGCATAGATACCGCTGCGTCGCCACTAAAACCTGTCACTAAATCACTTGTTTTGGTGAATGCTCGATTCGAAGCGTCGGCAGAAAGTGTGAAGCCAGTTGGTGACATAAGCATACCGACTGAACCATTCTTACCATTGCCACCTCGAGTACCTACAAATGCATCTGACTTATCATTGATGGTGAAAGCAGAATAAGGGCTCATTTTTTGGTAAGTTGATATAATTTTAGGTAAAACATTTTTAGTAATTTGATCAACGACAGAGGCCAAATCTGTACCAAACCCAACCGCTTTATCAACCCCTAGCTCACCGTCTTTTTCTAAATGTAAGTCACCGACTGAGTTGGGAATAACGGATCTGACATCAGCTAAACTCGTTGCGATTTTTGAAGCTTTTGAAAAAACATTATCGTTAATGTATGTTGAAAGATCGCTAAACACATTGGCTTCTGATGAACCCGCCGTGACCCCAAATGATTGATCGTAAGCGCCCCCACCCATTTGTGCCACATCAATGGCCATGCCCTTTACGTATCGAATGTCGTCCACTTGCTGCAGAGAAGTTTGTGTATCTAAGCCGGTTATATTAGCCTTGGCTAATTGAAAGTCTGAGTTTATCGCTTGAACAACATTATTTTGATTGCTACCCACGTAGCCTAAGCGCTCGCCAAACACCAAGCTAATCATTTCGCCAACATGCTCTTCGTAATGCGTACCATTAGATATTTTTGCTAAACCATAATCTGTTGCCAAATCAGTTCTCCGTAATGGGTGAGGGTTTTCTTAATTACTCTGCTTTGGTTTAGGAAATTGTCCCATATAGAGATAATTTCCACCTGCTGGAGAATGAATGGTTATGCCCTGCGTCGCATCATCATCTTCTAACGTAATTGAGTTGCCTGAAACAGTTTTAAAACCGTTACTTTGTGAGTTTTGATCAATCACGACATTTGGGTTTTCAGAGTTTGGCGCACTACCCACTATCACGGGCTGATCAGGGTCACCCCCAGCAAACGCTACCAAAACCTCAGTGCCTTTTAATAGGGGAAAATGCATACCGTGACCACTTCCTGCATAAGGGGCAGCTAAGCGAACCCAAGCTGACCCTTTGTTAGCCGATTTTGTTGAAAAATCATAAAGAAACTGAACTTTATATTGACCATACTCGTTCAATTCAGCGGTTTTACCTGAACCTTCACTATCAATAACCCCGCTCAAAACACCTGACACAACGGGCCGAAACGTTAAAGAGTCAGCACGAAATTGCTGAGATGCTTTAATAGCTTTGAACGTCGTAAAATATACGGTGGCGGTTTCGCCTTGGTTATAAGCAGTCGTTTGACCTGACAAGACAACCCCAACCTGAGAACCACGATGTTTCACTGAAGTGATTAAAAATTTATCGTTGCATACACTTTGGTAATGACGAGTCAGGTCGATAAAATATCCAGAGCGTATACCTACCGCAGGTGCTTCACCATTGAATGTTTCATATTGACACTCTATTTGCTGAGCCCGAACAGTTGCTAAACGAGATGCTTCAGACTCTGTACGCAAGTTGTCACCATAAAACATCACTTGCCCAGATTGACCATTTTTGACAGTTTCTTGAGCCTTCAGACCATCAGCTAGAGAAGCCTGCCTGTAATCGAAGTCTTGAACTACCACCTTTGCAGGCACTTGCCTGAGTTGTTGCGAAAAGACAGTGATAGCTTGATCAAGTTGCGCTGTTTGTATGTTTTCGCGAGGCGTGTAGGATATAGCCATGGTGTCAGCTATGTGCGCTTCTTTATAGTCAACGATAGTCAACTTTACATCATCTGTACCCTGTTCAAAATAAAAATATAAGCCTTCTTTTTCCATTAAACGGCAAATAAAATTCAGTAAGCTTTCTTGATATTGACAGACAAAGCTACGTTTACGATATGACGAAGCACTTTTGAGCAACACTTTAAAATCTGTATTAGTCAAGCCATTGTCACGCAAAATTTTAGAAATCAAATCTGGAATAGATTGCTCATCCAGATATACCTCATTCATTTTAGTTAATGATAACTTCCAAACTGCAGGGACTAAAACGACCCTGTAAAACATATATTGATCAACCTGACCAAGCTGCTCTACTTCGCACAATATGCCGTGATAGGGTGTATAAACCGACCCAGTCGTGGCACGAGTCGCAAACGTTACTGATGAAGTCAGTAAACTATTTAAGTCAACTTCTTGAGAAGTTGTTACCAAAGTGATTTCAAAACGAAATAACCGCGACACACCCTCTTCACCCTCAAAAGAAACAACATCAAAGGCAGGCGCATTTGATGCGTTAGATTTAAACGCAAAACGAACTTCATCGTTTAAACCGTCAAATATATTGGCCATTTAGAATCCTTAAAAGGGCTAATGCTTCAGTCATTATAAAAACTCGAGTATTTCACCAACTAAAAATCTTTAAAAAAGAAAGAATAACTATACGTGAGGCGATTGGTTGCGAATAGGTAACTCAAAGAAAGTTTTAACTGGCACATCATAATTTTTCGGTAACAACCAAGTGTCTTGACCCAACTTCCCCCAACTATCAGCAGATAGCTGACAAGTTTGAACGTGTCTTGTTTTTAGTGACAATTCAACTCGAACAGGTAAAGGTTCAATCAAGTAATAGTCAACTAAAAACCTAAGGCGTTCAAATTGTAGACCACCTGGCAACAAGTCTCGAAACAAGTCAACATCTACCTCATCTAAACAAATGGTGACCCCATTCATAGATTGACAAGTAGAACCAACATGACTAGTTTGACCTAGCGAACAAGCTTGCAGGCCAAGCAAAAAAGTCTGATCTTTTGGAATTTGAACCAACACTCTTTGCAATTGCTTAACTTGAACAATCACACTCAAAAAACTTGTCTTAATTATAGATTCAAGCCCTGCTGCTGATCTAACTTGCTGACTATATATGGGACCACAATTTAAAAGAGATGCAACACCAGGTTGATTGAAATAACGTTTGGGTTCTGGCAAGCCTACAAAAGCGTACAAAATATTAAGTATGCGAGACTCTTCATGCTCTATAACTCGCAGACTTAAACGGGGTTTTAACCAAGCACGAAAAAAAAGTGGGTATATTGATTGAGCGAAAATATCTAGAAATTCACGATTAACCTCATAGCCGTCAGCTCGTTCGTTAAGTAAATCTTCCGTGTAAAAAGTAGGCAGTGGCGAATCTACACCATATAAACCTAAAAAATTAGCTGAAATTCGATAGCCGCCACCCTCTCTAGCCTCAATACTTTGAATATCTGACTTTGGAAAACCTAACCCAAGTGTTGGGCGGGTACGCAAAGAGTCTACTGATGAGGTTCCATTATCATGCGATAGCAGGCGCAATAATCGGTTAGCTTGAAAAAAAGAATACTGGCTACCCTGGCTGAGCAACTGGTCATTCAGATCAAAGGTTTGTTGCCCAGCATCGGTGGCCATTTAAATTCAACTCCAGTCGTGCGGTCAGTCAATTCAAACCGCGTATAAACATTGATTGTGGCGTAACTCGCAAAGAAACGAGCTAAAACACTACCCCAAAGATACATTGAACCCATACAAGACCAGTTAGCTTGATCACAAAGCATATGAATGTGTTGACCTTGCACAACAGAACCACGATACAAACGAGTTTCTGGCATAACACGTAAAGACAAAATACCATCAACCTGACGGTCATTTGCAGCACGTGACGCATGTTCGCTAGTACGAAACCCTATATAAAGGCGCAGTAATGATTTAAACGTGTCGGTTGAACCCAGTGACATAAAATTCATTGTTGCATGACCAATAAAAGCCCACAACAAAGCTTCGTCTGTCAGCACATCTACAGCGCCTTTAATAGGTGAAATATTTTTAAAAGAACAACGCTCAGGTGATGAATTCGTTGGGAGGCACACATCACCTAGCTTCAAAGATTCAGGTAGTAAACGATTGGTGCACGTCATTTCAATTGACAGTGTTTCAACAGCTGGTATATGACCTTTGGGGTAAGCAACAGAAATAAATGTTTCAACCCAGTCTCCGGATGCAGCTTTCCTGACCGTTGTGCGGTAGGTTGATTGATCATGAGTCAAACCGAATTGAAAAAGAGAAAAAGGTTGGTATTTTATTTGCTGAGCCTGGCCTTGCCTCACGCCTGTAACGGAGTCTAATGAAAATACCTGATGATGTTTTCTTGATAGCCCATCAGGTATAACTAAATACTCATGGGTTAGATGGTCATGATGAATAGGTTCAGCCGACAGATTAAAGAGATTTAACGCTGGAATAACATGCAACATAAAGTTTTTTGCTGTCAACTGCGGTAAGGCATGAGAAAACTTAGACAGTATTATGTCAATTGTAAAAACTTCAGTTTTTAAAACAATATTTTTTTTGTGAAGACTCGCAAATTCCACATACATAAACTTTTCAGGAAATGAAACCAGCTCACGAATAAAACTAAACGCAGGCACACCACTCTTAAAGTTAGGTAGTAGCGGTTCGTCAAACCCAGGAAACTTTAGGCAGTCTGAAATATCATATTTATTTCCATAACCATCTACTATAAAAATGCTTTTTGTAAAACTTTGCAATAGCATCAAAATAGTTGAGCCTAGATCAGCAGTTTCGCCAACAAAAAGCCTTATGCTGTCTGGTAAATCAACACCACGTGATGTAGCACTGGCCTTTAACTCTAAACGAATTACAGAATCACCTGAAGGCAGTTGAGCAGAATTTACGCCGTTCACCGCGAGTTGATTCACCACAAGATCATTAGAAGTTCGAAACTTACAACTAACGTTATCAATCGGTTTGGATGCTAATTCTGTACCAGCTTT
>CALBMZ010000135.1 GCA_937896225.1 uncultured Alcaligenaceae bacterium
GATTTTATCTAATTCATTGGTGACAAGACCGCTTACACCTGAAGAGATCAAAGCGACTAACTTTTTAACCAATGAAGTCATTACCGATACGCGTACGTTAAGATTTTACTACCGCTTGTTGCCTGACAATCGTTTACAAATGGGTAGCCGCAGTTCAATAACCGGTGCTGATGCCAGTAACCCTAAACATATGGCGATGTTGGTCGATGGCCTGCATCGTAAATTTCCTGCATTAAAGGGTATACAGATTGATTATTCATGGTGGGGTTGGGTCGATGTCAGCCATGACATGATGCCGCGCATCATGCAGCCCAACGCTAGTGAGTCTGTGTTTTATGCGGTCGGTTATGGTGGCAATGGTGTTTCGTTCTCAGCCCATGCGGGTCGCCGTATGGCTGCTCGTATTGCGGGTAAACAATTGTCTATGCTTGACTTGCCCATTTACAATTCTGAACTTGAATACCCAAACGTATTTAATGTTGTGCGTTCACGGGCGTTTGCACCGTTTCGCCGCTTTGGCCAACGATTTTTGTATCATTGGTATCACCATCAAGATGAGAAAAAATAATTAATGCTTGAGGGTTAACAGATCGACGATAGACATGACCGTGGCGTTGTCTATCGTGGCCTCAGTGTCGATCGCTAAACGTCGTTTATAAAACCACCCCAAGTCGAGCCCAACGCCTAAGGCACAAATATCGACTTGGCAAAGCTGCTGTTGCTTAGCCAGCACCTGTTTAAGATGTTGGTCAAGATAGTGTTCGTCATTGCATTGGTTAGTGGCGGTATCCATCGGGCAACCATCTGACACCACCATGAGTATGCGACGCTTCACAGGTCTTGCCATGAGCCGTTCGCAAGCCCATTCAATCGCTTCGCCGTCTATTCCTTCTTTAAACAAATCGAGTTTACGCAATGCTGCAATACCCGATCGACCCCGTTGCCACGAAACAGTTCCAGCTTTAAAGATCAGGTGTAAACGTTCGTTCAAACGGCCCGGCAAGTTAGGTTGGCCCGCGCGTTGCCAATCGCGTTTGGCACGTCCACCATTCCAAGCTTGTGTTGAAAAACCTAATATTTCAACTTCAATACCAGCCATGTCAAGCGCGCGACCCATGACATCAACCATGAGTGAAATAGGTTGTGCGTGGGTTTTCATTGAGCCTGAGCAGTCAAGCAAAATCGTCACGGCACAATCATTCATTAAACGAGGTTGTTCATCTTTAAAAATCGCATGTTGATTGGGGTCAGTAATCAGTTGTGACAGGCGACTGCCATCTAAGTACCCTTCTTCTTGCGCAAAACGCCAACCCTCACGTTTAACAGAAGCCAAACGCTGTTTAAAAATGCGTGCTAAACGTTGAACAGGTATACCGCTTTTTAGAACCTCTTGATCGATCTGCTCGCGAAACTCAATTAACTGTGCTGTTCGTACCAATTGTGTGGCGAGAACAACTTTGTCGTAGGCGCGAGTAAAGACTCGGTATCGTTGCCCAGCACTTTCCCACGACCGACTGCTAGCCCCTTGTACAACCGGTGGGGGGGTGACGTTGGCTGATTCAAAATGAAGGGGCAGTGCAAAGCCTGCACGGCGTCGATTGACAGATTGATTGCCGCTGGCGTTTGACCCTGCGGCTTGAATGGCAGAGTTAACCCATTTCGCTAAGGCCAGTGATTGCTCAATGTATGCGTTTTGATTGAATCTGTGACGACGTAGTGCAACGAAATAACCGCCTATTTCTGAATTGATATTGGCGCGGGTAGCTTCCATGATGTCAGACATATCATCAGGCACTTCATGGCTACTTAAGCGTGACCAAGTTGACACAGCGATGGTAAACATCAATAAGCCTAAGCTTGTTTCGGTTAAACCGGAATCAATAAACGCTTGTGCCCATTTTAAAAAACGGGTGCTTAAATTATGCGCCACACCGGGCCATGTTTCAGGTACTAAGGCTTCAACCCTAAGTTGTTCAAGTAGTTCATATACCAAGCGTTCAATCGGGTCGCTTGGTGTGTGTTGAGCATGCAAAACAGCATCGCTCAATTTCAATTTCAGCCCTGCTCCATCAATTAGTGCTCGTTGATCGTCCAGATCAAGTGACACCTCACTTTGATGAGCTGCCAACAACGGCACAACGTTGGTACCTTGGTAAAGCGTTTGGCCTGACCATTGCAGCTGTGCATCGCCGGTTAGGGCGCGCACCATCGCTCCGCACACTGACTCAAGCTCCTTAACTGAGTAGGGACGGTTATTGCTCATGAGGGGTAACCATACCCAATGTTTCGATTGAAGGCAGCGCCGCGTTGAAGCAGCGTTGATAGTATTCACTCACCACAGCGCGTTCAGTCGTTTCACATTTATTTAAAAATGAAAGATGAAAAGCCAAACCCACATCTTTAAAAATTTCAGTGTTTTCTGCCCAAGTAATAACCGTTCGGGGTGACATCAACACTGATAAATCGCCCACTGCAAAGCCTTGACGGGTCAGGCCTGCTAAAGCCACCATGGCGGCCAATTGTTTGCGTCCGTGTTCTGAATTGAACGATGGCACACGGGCCAGCACAATGGCTTGCTCTTCTTGTTCGGGTAAGTAGTCAAGCGAGGTGACTATATTCCAACGATCAAGTTGTGCATGGTTCATGAGCTGCGTGCCATGATACAGCCCACTGAGGTTACCTTGACCCAAGGTATTCATGGTGGCAAACATGCGAAATGAGGCGTGTGGCTTAATAACTTTTTGTTGATCAAGTAGTGTAAAACTGCCCTCGCGCTCGAGCACACGCTGAATGACAAACATGACATCTGGGCGACCGGCATCGTATTCATCAAATACCAATGCCATCGGGCGTTGCAATGCCCAGGGCAACATGCCTTCTTGAAACTCGGTAACTTGTTGGCCATCGCGTAAGACAATCATGTCTTTGCCTACTAAGTCTAGGCGACTAATATGGCCGTCTAAATTAATACGTAAACAGGGCCAGTTTAAACGTGCTGCCACCTGTTCGATATGGGTTGATTTACCCGTGCCATGCAAGCCTTGAATGACCACACGTCGATTAAACGCGAAGCCCGCCAAAATGGCTAAAGTGACTTGGGGGTTGAAGCGATAGGCCGAATCAATTTCAGGTACGTGCTCGTCGCGCTGCGTAAACGCGGGAACGGTCATATCTAGATTAATACCAAAGGTATCGCGAACATTTACGGTGTGGTCAGGTTGACTCAAGATGATGTCGTTCATGATGTGGGCGGCTCAATGGCGTCATGGTTGATGTCTGCAATGGCTTGGGCCGCTGCGCGAAGGGCTGGTAAAAAACTTAACGCTCTATCTTCATCAAGGCGAATAACAGGCGCCTGTAAGGCCAAACCCATATTCGATTTACCTTGATTGCTCGGTACCAACACGCCAATACAAAGCAAACCCGGTAAAAACTCTTCTCGGTCGAATGCATAGCCTAATTTGCGTACTTGTTCAATTTCAGACTCAAGCGTTTCAAACTTTGTAATGGTGCCACGTGTAAATTGTTCAAGCGGTGCAACCGCTAATAAACGCTTACGCTGTGAGGGCGTCATCTGACTTAAAAATAATTTACCCGTAGCCGAACAGTGCGCTGGTACACGCGAACCCGAGTGAAGATAAAAGCGTAAGGGTTGGGCTGTTTCAACTCGGTCAAGGTAGAGCACTTCACCCCCCGATAAGGCGGTAATGTTGCAGCTTTCACCAACCTCTTTGACGAGGTTGCTCAACACAGCATGACGGGCGCCTTGCGTGGTGTTGTTAATGAGAAGGTTTTCAGCCAAGCGCATTAAGCGACTTTCAACGCTATATAAACGTCCATTACCAATACGTTGCAAAATGCCCGCAGACTCTAATTGTTGCAGCATACGGTGCGCAGTGGGTTTCGGTATGCCGGTTTCGTCTGCTACGTTTTGTAGGCTAAATGGCGTATTTTTTTGAGCAATCACCTCAAGCAATGAAAACAGCCTCAAAGTGGGTGTATCGCCACTAATCATTGCTTTTGGCTCGTCGTCGATAGAATCGTCAGTGTGTTTTTCAGTCATCATGACACTTATCATACAATAATTTCATTAATTAGAACAATTTATTCTAAATTCTATAAAAAATGTTGACAAGGTATAAATATCAGATCTAGAATAACCTCAGTATTTAAAAAACGGAATAATTGGTTCCACTATATTGGAGATATCATGAGCACATCTGCAACAAAACGTACCGCAGTTGAAGGCGTTCAAAAAATGACCCCTTCAGAAGCCTTTGTTGAAACTTTAGTGGCCAATGGCGTCACTGATATGTTTGGCATTATGGGTTCAGCATTTATGGACGCGATGGACATTTTCGCGCCTGCAGGCATTCGTTTAATCCCTGTCGTACACGAGCAAGGTGGCGCGCACATGGCTGATGGCTACGCCCGCGTATCAGGTCGCCACGGTGTGGTGATTGGTCAAAACGGCCCAGGCATCAGTAACTGCGTGACGGCTATTGCTGCAGCCTACTGGGCGCACAGCCCCGTTGTGATTATTACACCCGAAACAGGCACCATGGGTATGGGTTTAGGTGGTTTTCAAGAAGCCAACCAATTGCCCATGTTTGAAGAGTTTACAAAATACCAAGGCCACGTTTGCAACCCTAAGCGTATGGCAGAATTCACCGCACGTTGTTTTGACCGTGCCATGAGCGACATGGGACCAACCCAGCTCAATATTCCCCGTGATTATTTTTACGGTGAAGTGACCTGCGAAATTCCTAAGCCTATGCGTGTTGACCGCGGTGCCGGTGGCGAAGAAAGCTTGGCTGCCGCTGCGGCACTGCTTGCAACCGCTAAATTTCCGGTCATTTTGTCGGGCGGTGGTGTGGTCATGGGTGATGCGGTTGAAGAATGTAAAGCATTAGCCGAGCGCTTGGGCGCGCCCGTTGTAACCGGTTACTTACGTAATGACTCATTCCCTGCCAGCCACCCCTTGTGGGCTGGTCCCTTGGGTTACCAAGGCAGCAAAGCAGCGATGAAATTGATTGCACAAGCAGACGTGGTCGTTGCATTAGGTTCACGCATGGGCCCGTTTGGTACCTTGCCTCAGCACGGTTTAGACTACTGGCCTAAAGATGCCCAAATCATTCAAGTTGAAGCTGATCACACTAACCTAGGTTTGGTTAAGAAAATTACGGTCGGTATTTGTGGCGACGCAAAAGCCACTGCAAAGGCATTAACAGCACGCTTAGAAGGTAAAACGTTGGCAAGCGATGCGAGCAAAGAAGCGCGCGCAAAAATCATCAAAGCTGAAAAAGATGCATGGGAAAAAGAGCTCGACGAGTGGACCCATGAAAAAGATTCATACAGCTTGGACATGATCGAAGAAGCGAAAGGCGAAACACCTTTCTCAGGCGGAGAATACTTGCACCCCCGTCAAGTTTTGCGTGAACTTGAAAAAGCCATGCCACCCCGTGCTATGGTGTCAACTGATATTGGTAACATTAACTCAGTCGCCAACAGCTACTTACGTTTTGAAGAGCCACGCAGCTTCTTTGCACCCATGAGCTTTGGTAATTGCGGTTATGCCTTGCCAACAATTATTGGTGCAAAATTGGCCGCTACAGACCGACCAGCGATTGCTTACGCCGGTGACGGTGCGTGGGCCATGAGCATGGTTGAAATCATGACTGCTGTGCGTCACGATATTCCTGTTACGGCTGTGGTTTTCCACAATCGTCAATGGGGTGCTGAAAAGAAAAACCAAGTTGACTTCTATAACCGCCGTTTTGTAGCTGGTGAATTAGAAAGCGAAAGCTTTGCTGAAATCGCTAAATCAATGGGCGCCGAAGCCATTGTGGTTGATAAGCTTGAAGACGTCGGCCCCGCTTTGAAGCGTGCGGTTGATATGCAAATGAACGAAGGCAAAACCTGCGTCATTGAAATCATGTGCACACGCGAATTAGGCGATCCCTTCCGCCGTGATGCATTAGCTAAGCCAGTTCGTTTCCTTGAGAAGTACAAGGATTACGTTTAATTTTGACGTAAGCTAAAGATGCCCCGTTTGCGAAAAATCGCAGCGGGGCATTATGCATCATTGAATAACTAAGTTGCACAGGGTGCCTAGACTAAATGTTGCAATAACATAATGATTAAAAACGCATTGATACTTTAAATAAGAGAGCGATTTATGGCTG
>CALBMZ010000136.1 GCA_937896225.1 uncultured Alcaligenaceae bacterium
ATTTCAAACTTTCTGCTGTAAATCAATTTACGCGCATTATTAATGACCTCGTCAAAATAACGGGGTAAACGTGACTTTAAGGCTTTAAACCCTTCGAGACTGGCTTTATAAGCATTAGCCCCAACAGCGGTTTTATGGGTTTTGACATGTAATGCCGCCTGCTTTGCAGAACGTAGCTTTTGTTGTTTGATGCGAGCTTTGTCGGCTTTAGACTTAATCACAATAGCCTCTAACGCTGCTTAATTTCAGGCGCAAATTCAGCACGAACCACCCCTTCCATCACTTCCATCGGAATACGACCGAATTTCTCCTTCGCACTCTGTGCCTTAGGGTTATTGGCACTTACATCATTACGGCTTATACCTGAATGCTGTGTAGTTTGACTCATTTCCAATACCTTACGAACACAATGACCCGCTTCATGGCGCTGTCGCTCAAATTCTTGTCTGCTCATACGTGCTTTAAATTGTGCATCCAACAGATCAACCATGAATAAATCAAACTCTTCAATCAGCGCGACCATACGCCAACCAAATCGACTCGTTACAAACAACGCCTTTTCAACCGGTTTTAATGAAGCGCACTCAGATGACGTCACACGGCGACGACGTTCATTTGCCATTAACCCTGTGCTTAACTGATTAATGGTTAAGAACGCTTCATTTAAACTGTTTTCAATCAAAATAAGCCCATAATCTGCGTATGGATCATCTTTCGCAGCAGAGGTTTCTAATTCCGCAGTATGTGTAAAGAACCCAGGTAATCCCTGAATTTTGCCTTTGCGACCGTGCCACAACGCCACAGAATCACTGGCATGAAGTGCAATTGACGCATCGCTACGCAACATACCCACTTTGTTATTATTTTTTTTCATCATCATTTCCTTTTTTGATATCAGCCCAAATAGCACCAATACTCACGGTATGCTGCTTGGCCAAGACGAGTAATTCTTCTGCAGTGGGGTAAAGCGGATTAGGCAATTTCTCTATGTCAGACCAAAGCGCCAAATGGCAATCAGCAGGGATAGAGCGCTGTCGATAATCAGAATGCGTATCAACAAACCGACGCCACTCTGTGCATGATTTCAAACTCACATTAAGTAACTCCCGCATCGCCGAATTTGACGCTCCATACTTTATGTAATCCACACACAACCGCGGTATATTCATTTGAGCTAGGCAACGTGAGAAATAATCACCATTTATTGCTATAAAATGATGCCCTAATTCTTTCGAAAATAATTCCAACTGAGCCACAGTCATTGATGTCAGCAGCTCGACTTGCGAATGCGGTAAGCCATATTTTTGTAATTCTTTATGATCACCCCGATGCGCGGAAATGCAGATTTGGTTTAATAATATGAAATTAATACTAAATGCACTGTTCATCACTCACCTCCTTCGCTAGAGAGTGCGCTATTGTCAGGGAGGGCCAATGCTGCAAGCGTCGTGGTTAACTTAATGAAAAAGCCATTCAAACGTTTGCCACTTGCTGTCACTTTAACCGAGTGAATATTCCTACCTTCTGTAGTTTTAAGATGAAGCCCTAAAGACTGAAAACCGGATTGAACCGCTAAATAACTGTCGGCATCACAACCCTGTTGGTACTTTTTACAAAAGACCTTCATAGCCGTGGGTGAC
>CALBMZ010000137.1 GCA_937896225.1 uncultured Alcaligenaceae bacterium
GCTGTCTCAAGCTGCTAGTGTTGGCGCCGATTGAATATTGACCACCGGTCAATTTTGGATCGGCGTCAACAAACCTGAATCAATGGCTTATCGGCACTTCCGCTACAACTAATAATGTTCCACTCATGGTTCAATACTATCGTGACGGTGCTTCAGTCAGCAGTGGCACTATAGAAGCTGCTGCTACATTTACCCTGAGTTACCAATAAAAGCTAACTGTTATACATGGGATGCCCAACATATATGGGCCGTGAGTAATCAATTTACCGCCCTTTTAGGGCTCGGGTACGATTTTAAATTACCCGGTCGATTAGCTATGAGTGCCCAAGCTGCCATTAATTGGGTCTTGTCTGCTGGTTGACCCATTTCAAATAAGGTTGATGGCCGTCTTTTATGGGTAAAACCACAATCTCTGGCACCTCATAGGGGTGTAATTGAACGATTCTATTCATTGTTTTTCTGTAGATTTTTTGACTCGTTTTAATGATCAAGCCAACTTCCTGTTCACCCTGCATTTGACCTTGCCATTCATAAATTGAAAGAAAAGATGGCTGTAATTGAACGCAGGCCGCAAGTTTTTCTTCCACTAAAATATGAGCAATACGCTTGGCTAACAAGAGGTCAGGCGTTGTGCTTAAAAGCATGACGCAATCAGACTCTAGAGAATTTAAATTTTTTTCAGCGTTAGTCATGGAAAAATAATGAATGTTAAGTTAACTTTTTCATTTCAGGTAAGCACACTTATACATCAGTATGCCATGTAATCATTAGTAGCTCTTACGATTTGCTGTTGGCTCAAAAAGTTAAACGTCATGTACATTTTTAAACATTTTTATGAATATTTCTTTTCAAGAGAATTTTTTGCTATATTCAATTAACTCTCGAATCTTTATTGGAACCCACCCCTCATGATCGCGCCTAACAATACTAAAAACTGTTCTAATGCTATCGTTAAAATTTTAGAAAATCACGGTGTGACGCACGTGTTTGGTATTCCAGGCGCCAAAATAGATAGTTTATTTGTTGCACTCAAACATTCAAAAATCAAGTTAGTCGTTTGCCGCCACGAGCAAAATGCTGCCTTTATGGCTGCCGCCTTTGGTCGCTTAACCGGTACGGTTGGCGTTTGTATTGCCACATCAGGTCCTGGTGTAACCAACTTGGTAACTGGGCTAGCCACGGCAACCAGCGAAGGTGATGCCGTGTTAGCTATTGGTGGTGAAGTGCCCTTAGACGAGCGTCTTAAGAAAACGCATCAATCGCTTGATAGCGTTTCACTCATGAAGCCTGCCACTAAATTTTCTGCTGAGATCACAACAGCTGACCAGCTCGGTGAAGTTATAGGTAATGCCATACGTGCAGCTGAAAGTGGGCGCCCAGGTGCCGCGTTTGTGTCCCTTCCCAGAGATATTGGCTTGGCCAACTATATGGGTGACGTCAATGCCGCTTGGGGTAAAAAACGACTGGCTGGACCTGCCAATAAGTTATCTATTGAACAAGCGACAACTCTTCTCAATAACAGTAAGCGCCCGATTGCCATACTGGGCATGCAATCGTCAGAGCAAGCCTCTGCGGCAGCGCTAGCAAACTTCTTTAAAATTGCAGGCATCCCTTTTGTGTCAACGTTTCAAGGCGCAGGTGCTTGGGTACAGCATCAAGGTGGTGGCATTTACGCAGGGCGTGTGGGCTTGTTTCGCAATCAGCCAGCAGATCAATTGTTAGACCAAGCTGATTGCATATTAACAATTGGTTATGATGCCATTGAGTATGACCCATTCATTTGGAACACTGGCAATCACCGTCAAATCATTTGCCTTGATACGATCGATGCAGGTCAAGATAACGCCTTTATTCCTTCAATAGAACTCATTGGTGATTTGGGTGCCTCGCTGAACGAGTTGGCTGCAGGCCTAAAAATGAATATTGACTCAGGGTTTAAAGATCAAGCCCAAGTCGCTGTTCAGGCCGTGCACGACACTATCGAAGAAGGTGCATCCATGAATCAATTTCCAGTTCAGCCCTTGCGATTGATTCATGAAATTCGTCAAGTCATAACCCCTGACACTCTGGTTGCCCTAGATGTCGGCTCCCATTACATTTGGTCAAATCGCTACTGCTCAACCGACCATGCGCGACAAGTGATGGTGAGCAACGGTCAACAGACGTTAGGTGTGGCGATGCCTTGGGCACTCGCCATGAGCCTACTCTACCCGAATGAACGCATTCTTTCTGTGTCGGGTGATGGCGGGTTTTTGTTTAGTGTCATGGAACTCGAAACAGCAGTTCGAGAAGGCGCAAAGTTTGTTCATATTATCTGGAATAGCGATTCTTACAATATGGTTGAGTTCCAAGAAGACGCGGCTTACGGTGAAAATGCTGGCATTAAACTGGGGCATTACGATGTTGTGAAATTAGCCGAAAGCTTTGGCTGTAAAGGCTACGACATTAAATCTGCTGATGAGCTACCGGGCGTGCTTGGTGAAGCGTTTAAGTCTGACGTGCCTGTATTGATTAACGTGCCTGTTGACTACTCACACAATATGCGCCTGATGCAACATGTCATTCAGAGTTTTGTGAACTAATGAGAATCGATAAATCTAAGATTCCATACCGTCAGCAAGCTGAATTTTCATTCACCCAATGCCAAGGTACTTTAATGGGGTGTTAGTCACCAACCTTCTCTCGTACTTTCAAGATACTGGGTTATCACTTGCACTTACTGAGCCATGACTTCAAACGTGGTGGACATGCAATGGGTATTCAAGCAAAAAATCTATTTAAAGTTATTGCAACTGATCAGTCAATTGCAATCATTCAATTCCCTTATCTTCATTAATGCTTGATCTTTTCTAAAATAGCTATGAGAGGCGTCGGTTTAACGACTTCAGACCATTTGTATGGGTGAATGTTTAGCGTCACCATACTAAAGGCCATCCACATGCTTAAGCAATAAAGAGTCAGTGCAATCGTACCTGTTTTCTGATTATGCTTGTGTACTGCTGCCACACTAATCGCTGAAATCAAGCCAAGTATGATGCCTAAAAACCATCTAAAGGTGCGGCTTGATTGATAGCCAAGTGACAACCTTTGTTCTCGTGCTACGCGCAAATCATCAATCGCTTTAATGTAAGCAGCAGCTGAGACAGAACTGGTGCAAGACGCTTTGGGAAGCAAACCATCAGAGCAAGCATCACTGGCTTGCCACATATTTAATTCTAAAAGATTAAGACTTTCATGAGCCTCTACGCTACTAGACTGGTTGCGTTTAGCACCCCACTCATCATCTAAAACGCTCTGTAAGTAAGATTTTACGTAGTCGTTTGATTTAACCTGAAAGACTTCAGGTTTAAGGGGAATGTTCAAGATACGCTCAATCGCAGCTGTTTCATTAATAATGGATGTCTTAGTCTGTGAATAATTTTCAATAGGCGTAAGCTGCCCATCAAAAAATTCATAAATTGTATTTATTTCTTACCAACTGATCAATATACGGCCGATTTGGGTTTGAACTTGTATGATGTTCATATCATTCCATCTGAAAAATAACTCACCATGACAACTCGCTACCCTTTTCCAAGCCTTGATACGTTGCCTGAAGACATTAAAGAAAAAATACTACAGGTTCAAGAAAAAGCAGGTTTCGTACCGAACGTGTTTTTAGCCTTAGCAAGAAGGCCCGCCGAATGGCGTGCTTTTTTTGCCTATCACGATGCCCTGATGCTCAGAGAAGACAGTTCATTAACAAAAGGTGAGCGCGAAATGATCGTTACTACAACAAGCGCAGCTAACAAATGCCTATACTGCGTTGTCGCGCATGGTGCACTCCTTCGCATCTACGAAAAAAAACCCCTAGTAGCAGATCAAGTTGCCACCAATCATCTCAAAGCAGATATCTCGCCTAGACAGCAAGCGATGCTGCATTTTGCACTTAAAGTTTGTAATGCCTCTCACGCCCTTAATGAGGAAGACTTTAAAGCCCTTTATCCCCATGGGTTCTCAGACGAAGACATTTGGGACATTGCAGCCATCACTGCTTTTTTTGGTTTATCGAATCGAATGGCTAGCTTTTCAAATATGATGCCCAATGAAGAGTTTTATTTAATGGGGCGTACGCCAAAAAAGCTCATTTAAACGCATTGCGGGTAAAGCCGCTATACCCGAGCCACCTGTGATGAAGGGCAAATCGGTACAAGCCGCACCAATCATGCAGGTCGTGGCCCCTGATTACTTTGTCAGTGACGATTAGACCTTGTACACTTGTACGCATTTCAGCTTAAACCACTTCATGAAACGTTTTGGTTTTAACGTGCGAGCTAAATCAAACACCGAGTTGAGTCACGCCGACATGACTTTAGTACGGAAGACTTCAACCCCAACCGCAAAACACTCAGCGTAAGCGTCAGGTTTAGATGTTGAAACCCGTGCTGCCATCACTTTAGGGTGTTTCAGTAGGTCATCAACAATGTTGTCACATAATGTCTCTTGTAATTGAATATGAATATTTTGAGTACGCGAACGTATGGTTTGAATCATCAAGTCATAATCAACAACCTCTTCTAGAGCGTCTTCTGTGGGTGTGCTCAGGTTTAGAGGAATATACAAATCAATATTGAAAATCACGCGCTGCGCCGCTTTTTTCTCATGTTCATAAACACCAATATAGATAGAAATCTCGTAGTTCTTTAAAAACAAACGTCTGCATTGCACTAAATTTATATCGTTAAAAATGTTTTGCATTTTAATTTTCCAAAAATGAGTCTGATCAGTTCCCTCTGAAACTCGAACTCAGAACCTATTTATGATGCCTGTACAAACCCTCGCAAGGCCTCACCCATAAAGATGAGAGTAGGTTTGTAAAAAAAATAGGCAGTCTTGAAGGCTCTGTTCTCGCTGATTAGGGAATATTTAAATAATTTTACGAGCTAGGAAAAAAAAACTTCAATTCAATTTTCAACTTAGCGCCATAGACAATAACCAAACTCAATAATTAAGGTACTGGGCTTAAATTGGCATGCGAAATCACCTGCCAACCAGCCGCTGTTTTTTGCCAAACATCTAAACGATATTGCGGCTTATTAGACAGCTCTTTGCCATTAATAAACTCTTTAGTAACAATAGTATAAGAAACAATGAGGGCATTTTCTGACTGCGTAGCCTTCAAGTTATCGATTGTGTAATCTTTCACCTTTGCATTTTTGGCTATGTCCAACCATTCGGTACGATCTTGAGCGCCAATGTTTAACACCTGTTGATAATGAGGTGAGACCGTTTTTTTAAGCCCTTCGATGTCAACATTTTTAACCTGATCCCACCACATACGCTCAAGTTTCATGGCCTCAATTTGAATATTATCTGAAGCCGATTTTTGAGCAAAAGCTGAGATTGAGAAACCTAAACAAAGCATCATGAT
>CALBMZ010000138.1 GCA_937896225.1 uncultured Alcaligenaceae bacterium
TTCAAATCAATTCTTTATCGAACAACTGGATGCATACGAATCTTGATGGTTGGTATAAACCGTTTCCACCACTTTGGTTGACCATTTACCTTGGTCGTCCTTCACCACTTCTCGCAAGTAAAGATTTTGAATGGGAAAGTGATTATTCCCATACGTGTACTTACCACGAACTGACTCATAATTTGCTGCTTCCAGGGCATTTCTAACCGCGTCTTTGTCGGCCATGTTACCGCCTGTCGCTTTAACCGCCGAAGCAATCAGCATGATGGCATCGTAGCTTTGTGCAGCGTAATAAGACGGGTAACGACCATATTTTTCTTTATAGTCAGACACAAAGCGCCTGTTCGCTTCATTATCTAAAGTGGGGTCCCATATTCCGGTCATGCGTGACCCAATGATGCCTTCAATATTGTCTTGCTCAAATACAGGTAAAGACAGCGCGTTTATCGTGAACACAGAGTAAAGTGGCAGCTTTTTGCTCAAACCCGCTTGATGATATTGCTTAGCGAATTGCACACCCGCCTCACCAGGGTAAAACGCAAAGAGAGCCTCTGCGCCACTTTGCTGAGCTAAATTCAATTCAGCAGAAAAGTTCATCTGTGCATCAGTGCCCCAAGAGGTCAGTGCTTTACCACTCACCTTACCCTTGAAAGTTCGTTGCACTCCTGCCACCATATCTTGACCGCCCGGATAGTCGGGCGCCATGATGAACAAAGACTTTACACCTTTGCGATTCAAAATCTCACCCATTGCCATCGGCGTCTGGTCGTTTTGACTGCCTGAAGAGAAGAAATTCGGATTACACAAATCACCCGCTTTCAAACTTGACCCAGCGTTTGCGATGATTAAGAACTTACCAGCATTAAGTACAGTTTTGCTCTATGCCAACAAAACATTTGACCAGATGTAGCCCGCAACAAAGTCAACATTGTCTTGCTTGACCAGTTGCTCAGTCACTTTTTTTCCTGTCTCAGCACTGAAAGCATCATCAGCAAAAATAACTTCAAGAGGCGTGTTACCCGCCTTACCCCCCAAATGCTGCATCGCCAGGTCAACGGCTTGTTTCATGTCTTGACCGATTAAGGCACCGTTTGTCGTGAGGGTCGTGACAAAACCGATTTTGACAGGTGCTGCGTAAACAGCGCAACTTAATAAAGTCGATGCGATTACCAAGGATATTCGTTTCATGTTGTCTCCAAAAAACTGTGCCACGCCATGGGTCATACTAGTTATTTTAATCACCTAAAACTGACTCGGGGTTAGCTTTGGGCGATCGTCAAAATATAAAAGGAATCTTGACCTTGCCCACGAAAAACAGTTAACAGCTTTTGTAGTCATATACGGATATGCTTTAAAGCAAAGAACTTTTTATATGGTTTTTTATAAATGCAGTCTAGCTCATTCAAAATTTTCGGCCGCAACGCCTTGACATGCTGGTTCTAGTGGGCAACCTGTCCAGTTATCAGTGGGCTTAAAGTGGTGCGTAAGAAAATCAAGCAAGGCTGTCGTCAACTTGGCTCCAACATAAATCATAGGATTCAACTTTTGTTACTTTGCAGCCGTGACGATTATTTCAACCAATAGGCTAGCTGAGGCTAACTTTGCCTCACAAGTCGCTCGAGTTGGTAACTGATCCATAGGAGCCCATTGCCCCCAAACAACATTCATGCCTTCAAAATCACGTTCTATGTCTTTTAGCCAAATCTGCACAGAAAGCATTTTTTCTTTACTTGTGCCAGCATCTGCCAGTAATTTATCTATTGTTGCCAAAACGTTTTGTGTTTGAATAGTAATGTCACCTGGGTCAGTTGAAGTCACGCCTGCAATGTAAACCGTATCACCGTGAATCACAACTCTGCTTAAACGCTTATTCGAGTGTTTTCTAATAATATTATTCAAAATAATTCCTTAAGTAGCAAATGGGTAAGCTCCAGCTGGAGCCTGAGATGACGCTGCAAACCTTGAAATATTGAAAGGTTCAATAGGCAAATTGGTTGAGCCAGTAATAATCAATTCAGAAAGAATCTTTCCAACGATTGGGCCTAGTTGAAAGCCGTGAGCTGAGAAACCAAAAGCATGGTACAAATTTTGTTCCGTGTTGCTAGCGCCAATGACTGGAATGCCATCAGGCATGCTTGCTTCTATACCCGCCCACCCTCGATTGACGCTTGCGTTTCGCATATGTGGAAAAAGGTCACAAACCGTACGTGCGCTATCTGCCAAAGTACGAAAATCGAGTTCTGTGATGTCACGATCTCTATCGACCCAAGCTAAACGGCCACCTCCGATTAAAACAGTACCGTTGGTGCGTTGCTTAAATGATAGCGCTCGCCCTGTACCGAGAACAACTAAACTGAGGAAATGAGGCATTCGAGAGGTGACCAACATCATGGGTGCAATAGGCTTTAAAGGAACGATCTCGCCAAACTGCGCAGATATTTGGTCAGCCCAGGCGCCGGCACAGTTCACTAAAACCTCTGAACCAAACCGACCCCCTGTTGTATCAACCAACCACCCTTGACCTTGCCTGACAACTGTTTTCACCGTGACACCTTCACGAATATCTGCGCCATACTGTTGCGCTTTTAAACGAAAAGCGGTGGTGGTACGGTAAGGGTCTGCAGCACCATCACTGCGTGCAATAAGACCGCCTAATATATTGGGTGTAATGGAGGGGATCATGTCGCGAACGCCAACGGCATCAACCCATTCTTCATGTATGTAACCGTTTGACTGCATCATGGTAAAACGATCACTTAATATTTTTTCATCTGATTCGTTTTCTGCAACCCGTATTTGACCCGTGACCTCAAACCCACAATCGTCATCAACATGTTCCTGAATATTGGCCCACATATGTTGTGAGGCTAATGATAAAGGTACCTCAGCCATATGCCGCGTTAGCGTTCTAACACCACCCGCATTGACACCCGAGGCATGCCGAGCAACATAGTTTTTCTCGAGCAACAGCACACGTTTTCCAGCTTTAGCAAGTTGCAATGCTGCCGAACTGCCGTGAATGCCACCCCCTATGATGATCACGTCTGCATGGGTTATGCCGTTCATAACGTCACACTGGCTTCTTGAGTCTAACCACTGCTTTGATTGAATCTTCTGTTTGCGGTAATGCGGCTAATTCACCCAGTGTTAAAGGCTTAGTGGGGAAGCGAAGCCTATAGTGCCCAACATCTTGCTCTGGAACATTTCGTTCATCTGCGATAAGCTCGGTGACCGTAACAGCACAGAAACGACCTTGACATGGTCCCATACCACAGCGTAAAAAAGACTTCATCTGATTCGGTCCTGTACAACCGATCTTGACAGTTTCCCTCACTTGCGAAGCTGTGATTTCCTCGCAACGACACACAACGGTGTCACCGGTTGGTCGTCGAAACTGAACAGGCGGTTGAAATAATCTGTCAAAAAATTCTCGGCCACGTGTCACGGCGACGTAATCATGTCGTAATTTCACAGCAACAGTATCTCTTTGCTGTTCGGTTAGCTTACCAAGCTGAAAGGCGATATCTGTCGCTGCCAGACGACCACGAGATTCAGCAGCCCATGCGCCAGCAATACCAGCAGCATCACCTGCTATATGAACCCGTTCAACATTTGTGTTGCCCCAAATGTCGGCCACGGGTTCCCAACATTTAATAACATCATTCCAATTCAGTGTGATGCCTAAGGCCTGAGCTAAGTTGATATTGGGCATGACACCCTGATGAAGCAGTAAATGATCAGCCTCAACTGTTCTCTCTTGGTTACCGGTTTTAAAGGTAATGCTTTCTAGTGCATCGACACCATTCGCGGCTAATTCTGATACATGCTTGACAACGTTAACTTTAGAGTTGACCTCGCGCACCAGATTCAACCCCTTAAGGAAGTAAGGTGAACGGACGAAGTCAAGCAAGTAAGGCCATAAACTCAAAACACGCCCTTTTGGCGTTGTATCGAGCAGCATGTCTATTTTTACCCCAGAATTCAAATATTGCCACGCAATAAGATATAAAAGAGGTCCACAACCTGCAAGAACAATACGATCAGAGGGAACAATCGCATTGCTTTTAAGTAATGTTTGAGCAGCTCCGCCCGTAATAACGCCAGGTAAAGTCCAACCACGAATAGGAAAGGGTCGTTCATGAGCGCCCGTTGCAACTAAAACATGACGAGCATGCAACAGTCTGGCTTCAGCATTTACTGAGTAACCTATTTCAAAATGAGAAGGTGCAAAATCAGACGTTTGTTGCGAGACAGCCCAAACGATGGCCTCATGAATTTTTTGTGCATCACAGGCTTGGAATTTTTTGACGAGTGGCTCGCCAGCCCAATAGTCTTTACCCAGAATTTGCGGTCGATCACGTAATGGTGAGGATGTTATTCCCCTATATATCTGACCGCCAGCAGCTGGGTTCTCGTCAAACACAACCACATCAAGGCCATATTCGGTTAACGCCAATGCTGCTGCCATGCCCGCAGGCCCAGCACCAATGATGGCGACTTCACAGTTTGATACTTGACTCACGTTTGCACCTCTCGTGCGCCAAGCTGTCGCTCAATGTTCATACCAGGTTTAGCTAAAACCATACAACCTTGTTGATTCGGCATACCGTTTATTTCAACCAAACAATCAAAACATACACCCATCATGCAAAAAGGCCCTCTTGGTACACCTTTGACAGGCGTATCACGGCAATCTAGCAACCCAGCAGCAAATAAGGCTGCAGCGACGGAATCACCCTCTCTACAAAAAACTTCCATACCATTCACTTTCAAAGCAACGGGGTGAGCATTAAGCTGCGCCTCTGATTCAGGTAGTCGCTTGAACATTAAATCTCCTAGTAGAAAACGGGGCCATTTCCTCTGACAATTTCCCCTCAACAACCATTGGTGCCAAACGCAAGGCATGCGCTGCAGCTAATGTCACACCGCTATGGCATGTCGCAACAAAAGCGCCTGGAAACTGAGGCGATTCTTCGTAGATAGGGAAGCCATCTTTGGACATCACTCTCAATGCTGACCAACTTCGTACAACTCTCACGTCACGCAACTTTGGTATCGTTCGAACTGCACGATTTGCAAGGGTTGCCAAAATAGGCAGCCCAACTACGTCATCGGCATAGGCGGCCTCTTCTTGGGAGTCTCCAATAAGCCAGGTGCCCTCGTCCATTTGACGCAAGGTCGCAAAGGGCAACTGAAGCATTCGCTTGGTACGCTCTAGTACGATGATTTGTCCGCGCTGAGGTCGAACTGGAATTGAGAGCCCAATCTGGTTACCCAAAAGTTGATTTCCCAAACCACTAGCTATAACAATTTTTTTAGCTCGCACAATGCCGTGAGGCGTGCCCATTTCAAATATATTATTTTTAAAATGAATATCAGCGACAGGATGCTCTGGCAGATAATCTACACTTTGCACGTCAAATGCAGTGTGTAGTGCACGGAGCATTTTTAATGGGTTAGCGACACCGTCAATCTCAGTCCAACTGGCCCCTAGAACCTCAGGCCCTATACCTGGCACCATATCAAGCAACTCTTTTCTATCTAACATTTTCCACTGATATTGGATCATGCCAGGCTGCTCAATCAGTTTATTCATGAACTGAACTCGACTCTCGTATTCGTGCTCAGTGAGCACGGCATGTAAACCACCCTTTTGCTCTAGGCCAACTTCTAAACCTGTAATAGCCTCTAATTTCTCTGCTAAAACAGACCATAAGCGCTGAGAACTGACAGTCCAATGACCGTAGGCAGGCATTCCCATACCTTTGCTCTGCACCCACACGAGTCCAAAATTGCCCCTAGATGCACGAAATGCAACGTCACCTTCATCGAGAACTGCAACATGATCAACTTCTTGCCTAAGACCAAACGCTATGGCTGAACCCACTAAACCACCACCAATCACTAAGGCATCGTAAACACCCTTGTGGTGTCTCTGATTAGATATGCTTTCTTTAGTCGACGCACTCATGCACGCCCCTTACCAACAAACAACTTTTCGAGTCCAACTGTTCGATCTAAAATGAAAATTGCAATTAAGGTCAAATAAATGATAGCTGCTGAAACAGCCGTCACGAGAGGGTCAATCGTCTCTTCAATATGTAGATACATACGAACTGGAAGCGTTGTCGTAGAAGGCGAGGCAATAAAAATTGACATAGTGAGCTCATCAAAGCTACTAATAAATGCAATGACCCATCCACTCACGACGCCAGGCAATATGAGTGGTAAAACAATTCGTTTAAAAACGATCCATGGTGTTGCACCAAGTGACAGCGCAGCTCTTTCCATGGCTGGGTCAAGACCTGTCGCTGATGCAAGCACTAGCCTGAGTGCAAAAGGGACGACAATAACCGTATGCGCTGAGACTAAACCGAAAAATGTACCTGACACGCCGATAGTCGTAAAAAACTGCAAAAATGCTAAACCGAGTACCACGTGAGGAATCATTAAAGGGGACATTAAAAACGCCATCAGCGAATCTCTCCCTTTAAATTGAAAGCGAGCAATCGCTAAGGCGGCAGGTACAGAAAACATCACTGCCAACGTCGCTGATATCAAACCAAGCCACAGACTGACAAAGAAAGAATCAATGAAACGAGGGTTATTTGCTATCGCATAAAACCATCGCAGAGACAAGCCTTGAGTGGGTAAAGATATAAACCCTTGATCAGTAAATGCAACGGCACATACCATGACTATCGGGGCCAAAATGAAAATGATAAATAGGCTGTGAAATATCAATCCAATCGGACCATTCTTTAAATACATTACTGTGATCCTCTGAAGTATTTAATCAAAAACAGCGCCGTAGCGACGCTCAATTAGTTTATTAGCGGCTATCAAAACAATCAACATAGCAATCAGCAAAAGCATCGCTAATGCAGCGCCAAGCGGCCAATTCATTGTGTTTAAAAACTCATCGTAAGCTGCACTTGGAACATTCTTTAAACGCCTTCCACCAATGATTGATGGCGTGGCGAAAGCACTTGCCGACAAAGCAAAAACCATAATTGCGCCTGACAAAATACCAGGTGTTATCTGTGGCACGATGACGCGTCTTATGACAGTAAATTGTGAGGCCCCTAAAGATAAAGCAGCCGCTTCAGTGGAAGGATTAATTCTTTGTAGTGCGGCCCAAACCGCAATAACCATGAATGGAACCATCACATGTGTCAAAGCAATGATCACACCTGTGTTGGTATACATTAGCGAAACAGGAGCGGAAGTAAAACCCATTGCCATTAAACCTTGGCTGATTAAACCAGTTGAGCCAAATAGTAGCGCCCACCCAAGGGTTCTAACGACAACAGAGATCAACAATGGGCCCAGTACAACCATTAAAAACAGCCCTTTCCAGGGGTTGGTCATTCTAGAAAGCACATACGCTTCGCCAGTACCAATCAGCACACAAGCTAGCGTAACTAGGAAAGCAACGCCAAAGGTACGTGCATATATTTCATAGAAGTAGCCATCAGTGAGAATTTCAATATAATTTTTGAAAGTGTACGTTGCACGCATACCACCTTGAAAATTATACTCAAAAAAACTAATTAAAAAAATGCTTCCTATCGGAGCAATCATAAAGACCAAGTAAAGAATGAGAGCTGGGCTACTCAACAACCAAGGGGTGCGTGGGGTGTTCATTATTTGAGTTTCCTTAGATTAAGCGTTCAAAGACCGCATATCCTCTGGCTTCCAGTTCAAATGGACTTCACTACCCTCTGGCGCAATTTCTTTACCATCGTTTTGTTGAATAACTGTCACCCCTCCAAGCGTTGTTTCGACTTGACAGAGCCAGTGATTACCTTGAAACACACGACTTTTCATTTTCCCACTTAAGATGGCACTCTCTTGAAGGCAAAAAGAAATTTTTTCAGGTCGTATGATGACCTTTCCTGCTGATAACTTAGTGTCTCGCAACGGAAACTTTTTCTCACCAATTTGTCCGAAAACATTTCCACCCTCAATTCTCACACCCATAATGAAAGAATTAGCTTTTCCAAGAAACCCACTTACAAACTCTGTTTCTGGTTTCTCATATGCAATATAAGGTTCAGCAATCTGTTCAATACGGCCCTGATTCATAACGACTACCCTATCAGATAGGGCCATAGCTTCTGATTGATCATGCGTGACCAAGATAGTTGTGGTGCCAACCAATCGTTGAATCGATCGAAGCTCTAATTGCATTTCTTCACGAAGCTTTGCATCAAGATTCGAAAGCGGTTCATCAAGCAATAAAATGCTGGGACGTATAGCAAGCGCACGGGCGAGAGCAACACGTTGTTGTTGGCCCCCTGACATGCGTGCAGGGAACCTATCTGCAAGATGCGAGAGACCAACTAGAGAAAGAGTCTCTTTAACCCTACTCGATAATTCATCCTTACACACCTTAAGCATCTCAAGACCAAATGCCACATTTTGAGCTGCAGTCATATGGGGAAATAAGGCATAGTTTTGAAAAACAATGCCAAGCCCCCTTTTATTTGCTGGAATACGTAATAAGTCTTTCCCATCAAGAACAATCGAACCTTTGGTAGGGTCAACAAAGCCTGCAATCATCTGCAAAGTAGTGGTCTTTCCACAACCTGATGGACCAAGCAGAGAAACGAACTCTCCCTTTTTGATTTCAAGATGGAGGTCATCAACTGCCATGATAGAACCATACTGTTTAGTCAGGCCATCTAAAACAAGATAACTCATTACGTCTCCAGCAACACAGCAAAAAAAAGGGGCAGTTTATCGCTCGATTTCACGAGTCCAGCGCTTATTCCACTCATCACGCTGAGCATTGACAACGTCCCAGTCCATAACAATCAGTTTTGCCGCACGATCACCAATTGGCATGGGTACATTTAGATCATCTTTAATAGTCGCTTTTTTATTGACAGGGCCGTATCCATAAGCAGTACCTAACTTGCTTTGAATTTCAGGTGAAAGTATAAAATTAATGAACTCGCTTGCCAAAGGTGATTGCTTCTCTTTAGCGATCGGACATGCAGTCACCATCAGTGCGTAAGCACCTTCTACAGGATATACAAACCCAACTGGAAAGCCGGTATCAGCAAAAGTTTTAACCCGACCTGTGCCCCAAACCCCAATGACAGCCTGACCGCTTGAAAATAATTCAGTCATTTTACCGGGTGAGGGCTCATAAACTAAAACGTTGGGGTTAACTTTATTCTTAAAAGCAACAAAACCTGGGTCAATATTGTTCTCACCGCCACCGCCAGCACGTGCGAACTGGATGACAGCATGTAAACCATAGGTGTTGTTCAATGGAGGTATGACTACAAGACCCTTAAATTTAGGATCAGTGAGATCATTCCATGATGTTGGCGCAGCCCAACCTTTATCGCTAAAGTA
>CALBMZ010000139.1 GCA_937896225.1 uncultured Alcaligenaceae bacterium
CTACATTTTCTTTAATGGTGCGGTGGGGAAAAAGAGCGAACTTTTGAAATACCATCGACACTTTAAAACGCCTAAATTCGCGCAAAGCCCCAGGGCTCATCTTTAATACGTCTTCACCATCAACCCAAATTTCACCTTCAGTGGGGGCGATTAAACGGTTAATGTGACGAATCAAAGTAGATTTACCTGAACCTGAAAGCCCCATCACCACTTGAATACGATGCCTTTCCATATCTAGGTTGACATTGCTTAAGCCAATAACATGCTTAGTTTTTTCAAGTAACTCGTCTTTGCCCATACCATTGTGAACCAACTTCATGGCTTTTTTTGGGTCTTTTCCAAAAACTTTATAAAGGTTTCTGATTGAAATAATATGATCACTCATTATCGATATCTCCTTAGCGGTGGCGCTGTAAGCGCATGCCAAAACTTTGGGTGATTCGATCAAAAATAATGGCCAGTACAACGACAGCTGCACCATTAAAGAGCCCTAAGGCAAAATATTGATTCGTCACAGCCTGCAGAACAGGTTGACCTAAACCTTTGACACCAATCATTGATGCAATCACGACCATAGCCAGTGCCATCATGATAGTTTGGTTAATGCCCGCCATAATGGTGGGTAGCGCAAGCGGTAGTTGTACCCGCATTAATTTTTGAAAGCGACTTGCGCCAAACGCGTCAGCAGCCTCGAGGGCTTCTTTATCAACGAGGCGAATGCCAAGATTGGTTAAACGAATAACCGGTGAAATAGCGTAAATCACGACAGCAATTAAGCCAGGTACTTTACCAATACCTAATAACATCACAACGGGTATTAAATATACAAAACTAGGCATGGTTTGCATCACATCTAGTATTGGCAAAATAACGTCTTGTCCGCGTTTTGACCGCGACATAAAGATACCAATTGGAATACCAACCAGTATAGAAAGAAGGGTTGACACCAAAATCATCGCCATTGTGCGCATGGTGTTATCCCACATGCCAAGATAACCGATGACAGCTAAAGACACGAGCACGCCTAAGGCAAGCTTCCAGCGTCTAGATGCGAGGTACGCCACGCCACTAACGGCACCTAAAATTATCCACCAGGGTGAATCAAGTAGTATGCGTTCAAACCATACTAAAAAATACAGAAGGGGATCAAAGAATGCTTCAATACTGGCGCCAAACTCACGAGAGAAGCTCAGGTAACCTCGATCAATTGATCGCGATATGACGCGAAGGGTATCAGCACTGAGCTGAGGAAAAGTTGAAGAATCGAACATATTGCCTCGCCTTATTTATATTTTTATGAGTCACCCACATCAACCGCTTAGACCTCGTGAGTCGAAGCGATTGATATGGTGAGACTGAATTTCAAACTGCGAATTTCAAACTGCATTCATTAATTGCTGAATTAATTAATTAATTTATATTTATTTAAGCGCTGTTTGAATTTTTGCTGCTGCATCGGCTGAAACCCACTTTTTCCAAGTTTCTGGGTAAGTTTTCAAGAAGTAAATGGCTGCATCTTGACCATTGGCTTGCTCTTGTTGCATATATTGCAAAACAGCACCAAAGTCTTTCATAGGCCAAACGCGAGCACTTAAGTAAGCCATCGCTTCAGGTTGGCTATCTGCAAACTTGCTAGAAACCACTGTTTTAATTTCTGACACAGCAAAGCTATTGGGCTTGGGGTCAGTACATGTTTTCAAGCCAATGCAGTTTTCAAAAGCTTTTTGATCGTGTGGACCTAAGTCAACGCGAGTCATGTCAAGCTTTGATAGCAAGGCTGTCGGTGCCCAGTAGTAAGCTAAGATGGGTTCTTGACGGTTATACGCTTTTGAAATAGCGCCTGAGAGGGCTGCACCTGAACCAGGGTCAACTAAGTTAAAGCCAGCTTTGTCCATTTCAAATGCTTTGAACAAATTAGCCGTTGAAATTTGGCAAGCCCAACCTGCTGGGCAACCCACTAAACGGCCACGGGTCGGATCTTCAGGGTCTTTGAACAACGCTGCATTTTTCTTGACGCCAGCGATAGTCGCCAGCTCAGGGTTTTTCTTGAGCATGTAAGTTGGAATCCACCAGCCTTCACCCGCATTTGTAGCGGTATCTTCAAGCACGTCACCTACAATCGCAAGGCGTTTTTCTTTAACGGCCTTTTGTATTGGCTCTAAGATTGAGTTCATCCAAAGCTCAGGGGCGATATCAGGACGACCTTTTTCAGTCATTGATGTGGCAGTTGGCATGGTGTCGCCAGGTACGGTTTCAGCGTTGCAACCATAGCCATTCTTCAAAATGAATTCGTCAACACGGGCTGCAGCTTGTGCGCTAGCCCAGTTCATTTCAGCAATGGTAACCGTGCCGCAAGCCGCGTTAGCTACACCACCTGTAACAGCAGTTATGGCGGCAGCAGCCAATAGCGACATAATTGGGCGTTTAAATAATTTACTTGATTTCATAATTTCTCCGTTCGTTCGGGTCAAAAGTGACCTATGGACAAAGTTTGGTTTAGTGCTCGTTAACCAATCATTGTCGCAACGCAAATTTGCGAAGCGAGTCCGGTGATGTACTCAGTGAGTACAGTCATACCCCAAAAAAAAGCGGGGCGGCGAATGCTCTGTTAGAGAGCAATTGAACCCTAAAAATTAAGGGCGATGGTGACCTGGTAAACAGGCTGTGTAGATTAACTAATCGTTTTCGATTTTATTGATACGTTTAGTAGTCTAACCAATAAAAGCAGGTTGTGGCAAGTTTCCATTAAGTCAACCCTTCTAGCGTATATTTTTTTTAATTTTTAAAAGGAGATGTTGAATTTTAAGTGATTTTAATGATTTCTTGTTCTTGGAGAGTCTTTGCCTGAGCAACATGCATTTGTTCTGGCACATCTACTGAGTTCTTAACAGCAAGCACCTCAGCCATAATACTCACAGCAATTTCAGCAGGCGTTTTACTGCCAATAAAAACCCCAATTGGCCCTTTCAATTTGGCGAGTGTGGCATCAGTTTGTTCAAAGTGCTCAATCATGCGTTGTTTACGTGCTTGGTTGTTTTTACGTGAACCAATTGCACCAATGTAGAACGCTTCCGTCTCAATTGCTTCTAAAAGTGCTAAGTCATCTAGTTTAGGGTCATGTGTGAGTGCCAGTACGCAGGTGCGACGATCGGGGGCGAAGCGTTTGACGGCATCATCTGGCCAGTCAGTCATGTGGCTAACCCCTTGGGTGCGCCAACCTGAAGCATACGAGTCACGGGGGTCACAAATGGTGACGCTAAAGCCACAAAAAATGGCCATGGTAGCAATGTATTCACCAAGTTGACCTGCCCCGATCAGTAGCATGCGATATTGAGGCCCAAAGGTGTTTGTCAGTATCGCTTCATTGATCTTTAGAGCAGAAACACACTTTGTATCAGCTAACGAAACGGTGCCTGTCTGTAAATCAGTCGTGCGTTGAACCAAATTACCCTTTTCAAGGGATTCAATTAATTGTTTGAGTGCTGTCGCATCAGGGTTGAACTCAAGGATGAGCTCCAATGTACCCCCACAAGGCAACCCAAAGCGGTGTGCTTCTTCAGCAGAAATGCCATATTTAACCCGCTCGGGTGGGCCATCAAGAATGGGGCGAGGTGAAGCATTTGATTGCACACTTGCCTGAGCGTATTGCGCGATGAGGTCATCTTCGATGCAGCCACCCGATACCGAACCAACCACTGCACCGGTTTCACATAAAGCCATGATGGACCCAACCGGTCGAGGCGATGAGCCCCAAGTTTGTGTAACCGTAACCAAGACTGCCTTTTGCTGACTTCCTCGCCATTCAAGCAGTCGTTTTAAAACGATAACGTCTTGGTTTTCCATTTTGTCTTAACCTCGGATTATTGATAAATGTAATAAAAAATAACTGCTGCGGTTGTAGCCGCAGCAATAATCAGCCACCGTGGTACAGACCCAGAATTAAGATCGTTGGCTTGATCGGTATCTTGATTGGGTTTCGTATCTGCAGTTGTACCTGTTGGTGGTTGGCCTTCAGCCGCCGCTGTTTGCTCTTGCAAGGCGACATCAAAGCGTTTAAAAAAATCATTCGCCATAGACTTGGCAGCACCGTCAATTAAGCGTTGCCCCAATTGCGCGAGTTTGCCACCAATTTGCGATTCAACCGTGTAATTGAGTAAAACACCTTCGGCATTGGGTATCAACTCAACTTTTGAAACACCTTTGCCATGACCGGCAACGCCGCCTTGTGCTTCAAACGATAAGGTATAAGAATGGGGAGGTTTTATTTCTGAAAGGGTGACGGTGCCTGTAAATTTGGCTGAAACCGGTCCCACTTTAATAGCAGCCACCACGCCATAAGTATCTGGAGACTTTAATTCAAAGCTTTGGCAACCTGGAATGCATTGTTTGAGTATGTTGGGGTCGTTGAGTGCATGCCAAGCCTGCTCTGCCGTGACGGCTAATTGACGGTTACCTTGCATTTGCATATTTATTCCCCTATTAGTTTTGTATAGCTAAAGTGTAAGACGAATGCTTTGTAGCGTTTATTTATGCTCAGGTAACGGCTTAGACGTTACATTGACCAGTGCTTGCGCCAGTTTTTCTAAACTGTCTAAGTTATGAATGGCCAGCATTTGATGCGAATACTTTGCTAATAATTGAGCACCACCTGCTAAGGGTGCATATTGATCGTAACGCAATAATGGGTTTAACCAAACAAACTGCTTTGATTGCTTGGACAGCCAATTTAATTGATTATTAAGTTGTGATAAATCACCGGTATCTAGGCCATCACTAATGATTAAAACAAGCGTGCGGCGCCCAATCACTTCATTTCGAAAGTTTTGATGAAAATCTTCCAGTGACGCACCAATTTGTGTGCCCCCCCCAAAGTCGGCAATGAGGGCATTGGTATGCAACAACATTTGGTCGGTATCGTCTTGCTCAAAAGCGACCGATAGGGGCGTGAGTTGAGTACCAAATGCATAAACTGATCGCTTAAGGTGCCGAGTGGCTTGGTGTAGAAAGGCCAACATTAAACGAGCATAGCGCTCCATCGAGCCCGACACATCGACCAATATTAAAAGCGGTAAGGGTTGCAATCGGCGGCGCTGCTTAGGCAACGACAACACTTCGCCGTCAAGGCGGCCGGCTTCGTTTAACAGACGACCCCAATTCAAGCGATCACCGCGAGCCGAAGGCATCAAACGGCGAGCCTTAAACTTTGGTAAAGGTAAGGGTATTTCGCGAGCAAGTCGCTCAACGAGCTTGAATTCGCTGGCGCTTAATTGATCAAAATCAGCATGTCGAAGGCGATGTTGAGTACTGGCTGACATGGCTGCATCAAGTTTTATTTCTTCTTCTGTTTGCGGCTCATTTGGTTTATTTGCTTGTGCGGGGGGCGGGGCAGCTAAGGCCTCTTGTGCGCGTGGGCTTCGTTTGGGTTCTGTGGGCGCCTTATGTTGAGGCAACAGCTGAGCCATCAGTTGCTTAGCAATATCGGGGTTACGAAAAAAAGCATCAAACAATTCGTTAAATACTAAGCGATCAGTATGTCGGCTGACCAATACGGCTTCTAATGCTGCTTTTAAGTCACGCCGTTGGTCAAAACCAACGAGGACGCAACTTTGCTGTGCAAGCACCATGCGCGAGGCATCAATCGGCAAGCCTGCGCGTCGCAACGCCCGACCAAAACCAATCATGTTGTTGGCTAGTTTGCCCGTTCGTGCATCACCTAGTTGCATGATGTAAGTTTAAGCGCGGTTAATTTGCATCTGCAGGCGCGAGTAAATCTGAAATAAGGGGCTCGAGGGCCGCTACATCGTCGCGCTGTTTAAAAATAACGCCAGCCGTACTTTGAACAATCTCAGGGTCAAGTTCTAGCGTGTTTAACGCAACTAACGCTTTGGCCCACTCAATGCTTTCTGCAATACCTGGGCTACGGGTGAACGCGTTGGCAATGGGTTGCAAACGTAAGCGTTCAATGAATTGTGTGACCTGTTCGCTCAGTTGTGCCGAGAGTTCAGGCACTCGATTTTGAACGATGGCCAACTCTCGATCACGCTCGGGGTAATCGACCCAATGATATAAACAACGACGTTTGATGGCATCGCTTAGGTCTCGGGTACGATTGCTGGTGAGTATAGTAATAGGTTGATGTTGAGCCCGAACCGTACCCATTTCAGGAATACTAACTTGGTATTCGCCCAAGTATTCCAACAAAAACGCCTCAAAGGGCTCGTCTGCCCGATCAATTTCGTCAATCAGTAAAACCGCACCGGGTGCTGGCGTTTCAAGCGCACGCAATAAAGGTCTACGAATCAAATATTTTGATTGATAAACCTCTTGTTCAATTTGCTCAGCGTTACGCTCGGCTTGGGCTGCACGCATGTGAATCAGCTGTGCGGCGTAATTCCACTCGTAGAGCGCCTCGCGTTGCTCTAAGCCGTCGTAACACTGCAAGCGAATCAGTGATCGGCTGGTAATTTGAGCCAGCACTTTTGCCAACTCAGTTTTGCCTACGCCAGGCTCGCCTTCCAGCAACAGAGGCCTGTTAAGGGCTTGCGCTAAATACACAGCCGTCGCTAAACGTCGGTCAGGAAAATACCCGACCGACTCAAACGACTGCATGAGCTCGTCAATTGATGAATTTACAGCCATATTAAAAACCAGTTTGAGTCAATTAAGCAGCCAATGCGGCGTCCACCGCACGCTGAGTTTGCGTCACAATCAAACTTGCACGATAAGCGGCTGAGGCATGCAAATCACTGCTCAATTCACTGGCATCCACTTTAATATTGTCAACGGCGGCGGCAGTAAACGAAGTGTTTAAGGCTTGTTCAAGTTCTGCGTGCCGAAATACACCGTCACCTGCACCCGTGACGGCAACCCGAACACCTTGTTCAGTTTGTGCCACGAACACGCCAACTAACGCATAGCGAGAGGCAGGTTGCTTAAATTTGGCATAAGCTGATTTTTTAGGAATCGGAAAACTTACTGCAGTAATCACTTCATCTGGTTCTAGCGCCGTGCTGAACATACCTAAAAAATAATCATCGGCTTTAATAGCGCGGGTATTGGTGTGAATTGTGGCATCTAAAGCCATGACTGCACTTGGGTAACAGGCAGCGGGGTCATTGTTAGCCAACGAACCTCCTATGGTGCCCATGGCTCTAATTTGCTTGTCGCCAATACCACCTGCCAAGTGAGCTAAACCCGGTATGTGTTGCTGAATACCGGCATGTTTCGCGACATCTTGATGACGCGTCATGGCTCCAATAACAAAGTTCGAGCCCTCTTGTTTAATGCCAGTAAGCTCGCTCATATGGCCCAAGTCAATTAATGCCTCAGGTTGGGTTAGACGCTGTTTCATTGAAGCCAGCAGCGTTTGACCGCCCGCTAACAACTGGCCGCCATTTTGAATCATTTTTACGGCTTGATCAACAGATTCAGCGCGTTCGTATTTGAAGTCGTACATGTTGATGATTCCTTTAAATTAAACGCGAGCTGATTGAATGGCTTCCCACACACGAAGTGAGGTGGCAGGCATATCAAAGTCTTTCACACCTAACGGGGCAAGCGCATCGAGTACCGCATTAATCACGGCGGGTGGCGAACCAATCGCACCGGCTTCACCACACCCTTTTGTACCGAGCGGGTTGGTGGTGCAGGGGGTGCTGTGATATCCCAATTTGAAATTGGGTAAATCATCAGCACGCGGCATGGTGTAGTCCATAAAAGAACCCGTCAGTAATTGGCCTGTTTCACGGTCATACACACAGTTTTCCATTAAAGCTTGACCAATACCTTGCGCGATACCACCGTGAACTTGGCCTTCAACAATCATTGGGTTAATGATGGTGCCAAAGTCATCTACAGCCGTAAAGCTGTCAACTCGGGTTTCACCAGATTTGGGGTTGATTTCCACTTCACAAATATACGTGCCCGAGGGGAAGGTGAAATTTGTGGGGTCGTAAAAAGCTGTTTCATTTAAACCGGGTTCGAGCTTATCTAGTGGGTAATTATGCGGAACATAAGCCGTCAGTGCGATTTGCGCGAAAGGCACTTTTTTATCAGTACCGCGAACGCTAAATTCACCATTTTCAAAATCTATGTCGGTGTCGCTGGCTTCCATTAAGTGAGCCGCGATTTTTTTGGCTTTTGCTTCGATTTTGTCGATGGCTTTCATGATGGCCGCGCCACCTACAGAAATAGACCGTGAACCGTAAGTGCCCATGCCAAAAGGCACGCGACCGGTATCGCCATGAACGATATCCACATTTTCAACAGGTATACCTAATCGGGCAGCAACTACTTGTGCAAACGTGGTTTCATGGCCTTGGCCATGGCTATGTGACCCAGTAAATACCGTCACACTGCCTGTGGGGTGAACACGTACCTCACCACATTCAAACAAACCAGCACGTGCGCCGAGAGCACCCGCCAAGTTGCTGGGGGCTAGGCCACAAGCTTCAATATAGCTTGAGTAGCCTATGCCACGTAACAAGCCTTTCTTTTCACTTTCAGCGCGTCTGGCAGCGAACCCATCGACATCAGCTAACACTTGAGATTTGGCCATGAGTTGCACAAAATCACCTGTGTCGTACTGCAATGCGACCGGCGTTTGATAAGGGAAATTCTTAATAAAGTTACGCTTACGAATTTCGTCTTGTGCTAAACCTAATTCCCAACCGGCACGAGACACGATGCGCTCAAGCAGATAAGTAGCTTCGGGGCGACCCGCACCACGGTAAGCATCGACTGGGGCAGTGTTGGTGAACCATGCATCGACCTCGACATAAACTTGTGGTGTTTCATATTGACCGGCCAAAAGAGTAGCGTACAAGATCGTTGGGATAGCCGTTGAAAAGGTTGATAAATAAGCCCCTAAGTTAGCATCAGTGTTGACTTTAAATGCTAGGAACTTGCCGTCTTTATCTAGCGCCATTTCAGCATGCGTGACGTGGTCACGGCCGTGGGCGTCAGACAAAAACGCCTCGTTGCGGTCGGCGACCCATTTGATATTGCGGTTGAGCTTTTTGGCGGCCCAAGTGACACAAACGTCTTCCGCATAAAGATAAATCTTTGAACCAAAACCACCGCCCACATCAGGTGCAATAACCCGAACTTTATGTTCGGGCAAGCCCATCACAAATGCGGTCAAGAGCAAGCGTTCAACGTGGGGGTTTTGATTTGAAACGTACAGGGTATATTCGTCTGAAGCGCGCGAGTAGCAACCAATCGCGGCACGAGGCTCCAAGGCATTAGGAATGAGTCGGTTATTGGTGATGTCAATTTTGGTGACATGGGCCGCAGATTTAAAAGCTTCGTCAACGGCTGCTTTATCGCCAATAGCCCATTTGTAACAATGATTTCCTGCAGCCTGATCATGAATCAGAGGCGCCCCTTCTTTCATGCTGTCACGTACATCGGCTACAGCAGGTAAAACGTCGTAATCGACCTCAACCAACTCAGCCGCATTACGAGCTTCTTCGAGAGTTTCCGCAATAACCATCGCAACGTGGTCACCGACATAACGAACCTTACCTTGCGCCAAAATAGGGTGAGGGGGTTCATTCATGGGGGTGCCATCTATATTGGTAATTAACCAACCGCAGGGCAAACCATTGATTTTGTCGTGGGCGACATCTTCACCGACATAAATAGCCAACACACCGGGCGCTGCCAAGGCAGATTGGGTGTTGATTGACTTGATGGCAGCGTGGGCGTGAGGCGAACGCACAAAAACCGTGTGCGTTAAGTTATTAAGTTGAACATCATCAGTGTACTCACCCGCACCCGTTAGAAAACGTTCGTCTTCTTTACGCAGAATTGATTCACCAATGTAAGGTAATTTTGAAAAATCGTTTGAACCCATGTCTTTCCCCTTAAGCTTTCATGTGGGCAGCGCCTTGCTGCACCGCTTTGACAATATTTTGATAACCCGTGCAACGGCAGATGTTGCCCTCTAGTAAGTCTCTAATTTCTAATTCAGTGGCATCTGGGTGTTTGGTAGCTAGGTCTAAAGAACTCATCACCATGCCTGGGGTACAAAAACCGCACTGCAAACCGTGACAGTCTTTGAATGCTTGTTGCATGGGGTGCATGGTGCCATCTGCGGCTGCCACGCCTTCAATCGTTGTGATCGATGAGCCAGCGGCCTGGGCTAGCAACATATTGCATGATTTAACAGAATTGCCATCAATCATGACCGTACAGGCGCCACATTGAGCTGTATCACAGCCCACATGAGTGCCAGTGAGGTGAAGATGCTCTCTAATAGCAGTTACCAGTAGGGTGTTGTCAGCGGCTTCGATGGTTACAGCTTTGCCGTTGACCGAAATTTCGGTTTTCAATTTATGTCTCCTGTTGACTACAATATTTTTTGCTTTTCCTTATACTAAATTACAAATGTTAATTATTCAATGGCTATAAACGCTAGGGCACTTAAATAATGAAATACGACGTGTAGGGATTAATTTTCACTGCTAGATTTTTCGTTTGCTTTGCATGGCCCCAGTATTGCCATGGCAATGATGGCTTGGTGCAAGGTTTGTGTGTTTTGTAAATTGGGAATGTTAATGGGTTGTCGGCGATGCGTGGGTATACGCGACTGAGCTTGAGATTGCAAAGATGCACGATGCTGAGTGGTTTGGCGCTTTGGTAATGATTGGCTTAAGCGAACAATGGGTGGCCGTTCAAACTTAGGCGCAACTATTCTTTCTTTGGCTCGAGTGGGGGCTGGTGCAGGAACAGAATTTTCTCGACCCCAATCATGCGAAGCATTTAAGTCTGGCGAACTGGCTTCATATTGTTCGAGGCTTTGAATCGGTTCCAGCTGATTGGAATTTCTGTTTAAAGGCCGTTCATTCAGGGGTTCAAATGATGTTTCAGTGTTTTCTGCACTGTTTTCATTGGGCGGTAAAGGGGGTAAGTTAGATTGCTGTTTGGCAGCATTACGAATCATTATGCCAATACTAACGATAACCCCTAAAATCAATGAAACGGTGATTGAGAAACCCGTTACCAAATGAATGAATGCGGCAATCGCCAAAACCAATAAAGGCGAAAAAGATAACCCTTTCTTTTTTGCGGGCGCCCCAGTCGCCCCTAAAGGTTTAAGTTTATTCATGGTTTTTGGCAACATCATGCAGCGGGCTTGCCATCATTCGGTGCGGTTGATTTGCCCGCAATAGTTTCGCGCATGTCGGTATCTGACTGCATGTTTTGCATGCGGTAGTAGTCCATAATGCCTAAATTACCTTGCCTAAAGGCATCGGCCATGGCACGTGGCACTTCAGCTTCGGCCTCAACTACACGAGCACGCATTTCTTGCTCTAGCGCAACAGCCATTGCACGGCGTTCTTCGGCTTTTGCTTGTGCAATTTGCTTGTCAGCGTTGGCTTGATCAATTTGCAACTTTGCGCCAATGTTTTCGCCAACATCGACGTCAGCAATATCAATTGACAAAATTTCGTATGCTGTACCCGCATCTAAACCTTTACTTAAAATATGCTTAGAGATGTGGTCTGGGTTTTCAAGTACGCTTTTATGGTTTGCGGCAGAACCGATTGTGCTGACCATACCTTCACCAACTCGGGCAATGATGGTTTCTTCACCCGCACCACCGACCAAACGATCAATATTGGTGCGCACGGTAACGCGTGAAACGCAAACCAATTGAATGCCGTCTTTTGCTACGGCAACAATACGTGGGGTGGTGATGACTTTGGGTAACACAGACATTTGCACGGCTTCAAGCACATCACGGCCAGCTAAATCGATAGCTGAAGCACGTTTAAAGTCGAGTGGAATGTTGGCCTTGTCAGCAGAAATCATGGCATTGACCACGCGAACCACATTTCCACCCGCCAAGAAGTGCGCTTCAAGTTCGTTTAGGGTGATGTGTAGACCCGCTTTGGCGGCGCTGATTCGTGCGGTAACGATGGTGTGTGGGGGCACCCGGCGTAGACGCATGGCAATGAGGGTGCTTAAACCCACATAGGCACCAGACGCCCATGCTGCAACCCAGAGCGGAATGGGTACCAAATACAAAATAATAACAACAGCGATGAGGATGGGAATCAAAACGCCAAATGCACCGATTAGGCTGACGATAGGTTCGATCATTTATGAAGATTCCTTGTTATGTATGAATGATGTCGACGACAATACGGTTGCCATCGACTCGTAAAACTTTAATAGGTGTACCCGCTTCAATAAACTCACCTTCTGAAACGACATCAATTCGTTGACCATCAATTTCTGCAATACCAGCAGGTCTTAAGGTTGAGTGTGCCACACCTACTCTGTTTAAGAGTACGTGATCCTTTAAAGGTTCCGTTAAAAACCCTGCTTCGTTGTCAAGTTTAGTATCGAGCACAAAGGCACGACCAAACGGCATTTTGGGTAAAAACTTGAAGAATAAAAAGCTTAGCGCAATGGCCAAGGCAAGCGAAAAACCAATTTGACCCACTGCAAACAAGGTCGTCTCTATTGTTGCACCCGCTCCAACGATACTCATCACTAAGGCTGCCCCAAGCGTGACAATGCCGAGTAAACCAATTAGGCCAAAGCCAGGTATGACGAACAGTTCAATGGTGAGTAAAACGATGCCTGTCAGCGCAAGCAGGACTTCTTCGAGACCAACCAAGTCAACGATGCTGTGCCCCCATAGAAAAAGTCCTAAGCAGGTTATGCCTACTGCACCGGGTATGCCAAACCCTGGGGTGCGAATTTCAAGAATGATGCCCAACATGGCTAGTGTGATCAACAAAGAGCTGACCACAGGGTTTGTTAAAAATCTAACAAACTCTTCGGCCCAGTTCACGCTGGGTTGTTTAATTTGTGCGTCAGATAAATTTAATAGGCCTAGCAAAGCAGTAAGGGATGCTGCCTCATAGTTTGCAATACCGACTTGTAGGGCTTCCTGCGTGGTGAGGGTAAGCAGCTTGCCTTTCTCAGATAATCCACTGATTTCAACATCTGAATCGACCATGGCTTCTGCGATTTGCGAGGGTTTGCCACGAGCTTGTGCGGTTGAGGCAAATTCTTTGCGAACATAGGAAACTGTTTTTTCTGAAACAGGTTGCGCCCCTTGGCCGCTAGCGCTCATTTGTACGGGTGTTGCGGCGCCGATTGTGGCACCTTGGGTCATAGCAATTTTAGTAGACGCCAAACTGATGAGTGCGCCAGCTGAAATGGCCCGTGAGTCGATAAAAGCTACCGTAGTTAAAGGGCTTTTAAGCAGAGCGTCACGAATGATAACGGCCGCATCAACCCGACCACCGAAAGTATTGATTTGTAAAATAACAGCCTGAGCTTGGGCTTCTTGTGCCTCTTTTAAAACCCGCTCAACGTAGGGTGCCAAACCGAGATCAATGGTGCCGTCAATTTTGGCAACATACACAATGGGTTTGCTGTTTGGGGTTGACTGTGCATGACTAGTAGACGTGATGAATGTTAAACCCAGCATGAGGAAAAACATGACAGTGTATTGAATGGTTTTTTTCCATCTTACGAACGTCTCACTGGCTGTTGAGTGTCGTGTCTGTAAATAAGGGGTCAATGATTTAATGTCCATGGTTCCACACCTATCGTAAAGGTTTCATCGCCAGCAATGACTGTCAAAGTTGAGTCTTCTATCGTGACATGCACAACCATATTACGGCTAACAGCTTTCGCTAAGCTTTGGGTTTGAGATTGAGCAAAGCTGTAGACTTCAAACTTATTAGACCGCGCCCAAGTGGTGCGCATACCTTCCCACCATATACGACTTGCTGGACCACTGAAGCAATACACCTTAACTTGGTCAGACTTGCCGGCGGCTTTTAGTAAGCGCTTGTCGTCAGGTTGACCGACCTCGAGCCAGCATTGAATGGCACCAGTCAGGTCTTTTTGCCATAAGTCGGGTTCATCAGCGTCGCTAATACCCTTCGTAAACTGTAAATCTTCATGGGCATTCAATGCAAAAGCCATCAAACGAACCATCATGCGCTCGTCTGTTTCTGAAGGGTGGCGGGCAACAGTGAGTGGGTAAGTGGCATAGTGATGCCGGTTCATATCGGCGATATGCAGTTCAATTTTATAGATGGTGGCACGAAGCGCCATAGTGTTTTAGCTTTTAAAAAACGTTGTGAAAATAATAGAAACCAATTGCCTGATTGCGCTTGTTCGTTAGAACTTAAAGAGATTATTTGCGTTACGCTAACATAATAAGAAATATCCAATGTGAGTCAAAGCTAAGAGTTTTCGATACAGTGTAGCGTGCAGTAAATTAATTCAAATACTTAGGGGTTTAAAAATGAGTAATTCAGGTGCAAGCAAAATGGATGAAAACCCAGCATACCTTGCGGGTATAGCGGTTCGTAAGAAAGTGATGGGCGAGGAGTATGTGAACCAGTCGATTGCAAACGCTGACGACTTTATGCGACCCTTGCAGCAGTATTTAGCTGAGCATGCTTGGGGGGCAGTTTGGGTTCGCGAGGGTTTGTCACTTAAGACTCGTAGTATGTTGAATCTGGCCATGTTGGCCGCCATTAATCGCCCGCATGAATTGAAATTGCATATTCAGGGAGCCATTAATAATGGTGTCTCGAAAGAAGAAATGTGCGAAATATTCTTGCAATGTGGGGTTTATTGCGGGGCACCCGCCGCGCTCGAAGCCTTTAAAATTGCACAGCAGGTATTTAAAGAACAACCGGCAGAGCAACCAAAAGAGTAGTGTAAAGAGTAATCGACACATCGGACACATATTGTATGAACTTTGAGCTCACACCTACCCAGCAAACGCTTCAAGCCCGTACTCGAGCGTTTATAGCTGAGCACATCATTCCACTTGAAAAAGATACTCGATTAGGGGCCCATGGCCCTGAAGAGGCGTTGCGTGAGCACCTGATCGGTTTAGCCCGTGAAGCGAATTTACTGACGCCTCATGCTTCAACAGAACTAGGCGGCTTAGGTTTAAGTCACGTCGATAAGGCCATTGTGTTTGAAGAAGCCGGTTATTCAAGGCTGGGTCCCACGGCTTTAAACATACATGCTCCTGATGAGGGCAACATTCATTTGATGGAAGTGGTCGCCAACGATGCGCAAAAAGCCCGTTGGTTGGTACCCCAAGTGCAAGGCTTCACGCGCTCGTGTTTTGCCATGACAGAACCTGCCCCAGGTGCAGGGGCTGACCCGTCAATGCTTCAAACCAAAGCGGTACGAGACGGCAACGACTATGTCATTACCGGTGAAAAATGGTTTATAACGGGTGCCTACGGTGCCACGTATGTCATCATCATGGCGGTTATGGAAGATGGCACAGCCACCATGTTTTTATCTGATATGTCAGCGCCAGGCATCGAGTTAGTGCGTCAAATGGAAGCGATGGACACCTGTTTTACGGGTGGTCATGCCGTCATACGATTTAATCAATTACGCGTACCGGCCGATCAAGTGTTGGGTGAGGTCGGTAAAGGCTTTAAGTATGCTCAGGTGCGTTTGGCACCTGCTCGCTTAACCCATTGCATGCGTTGGTTAGGTCAAGCCCGACGTGCCCATGATGTGGCTACCGCCTATGCTGCTAAACGCCAAGCGTTTGGTCAAGTCTTGGGGCAACACGAGGGTGTGGGTTTCATGTTGGCCGATAATGAAATTGATATGCAAACCGCCCGTTTACATATTTGGCATACAGCATGGTTACTGGATCAAGGGCAAACGTGCAATTTTGAGTCTAGCCGAGCCAAAGTCGTTTGTTCAGAGGCTGAATGGCGGGTGGTTGATCGCTGTGCACAAATGTTGGGTGGTCAAGGTGTGACCGGCGAAACCGAAGTGATGCGTATTTTTATGGACATGCGATCTTTCAGGATCTATGACGGCCCCAGCGAAGTGCATCGTTGGAGCATGGCTCGAAAGATTATTAAAGCGGCAACCCCTCAGGTTCCAAAATGAATCAACTGACATTAATGAATCGTTTTAGTTTGGCAGGGCGGGTTGCTTTGGTTACAGGTGCCTCAAGTGGTTTAGGCGAACACTTTGCAGCCGTGTTAGCCGAAGCAGGCGCACAGGTTGTGGTGACGGCGCGCCGCATCGATCGAATCAATCTTTTAGTTGACCAACTCAAAGCGAAAGGCCAAATGGCAACAGCCATAGCCATTGATGTGACCGATGCGCAAAGTGTGGCCACTTGCTTTGAACAAGCTTCACAAGTTTTTGGTGTGCCTGATATTGTGGTGAATAACGCCGGTGTAACTGTGACCAAGGCGGCCATTGACCAAAGCGTTGAAGACTGGAATCAAGTCATTGACACCAATTTAAAAGGTTGTTGGCTGGTTGCTACCGAGGCCGCTAGGCGGTTGATCGGTGCACAAAAATCAGGCTGCATCATTAATATTGCATCAATCTTAGGTGAGCGTGTCGCCGCCAGTGTTGGCCCCTACGCCATCTCAAAAGCAGGGGTTATACAGGCTACTAAAGTGATGGCGCTTGAATGGGCGCGCTACGGTATTCGGTCTAACGCTCTGATGCCAGGCTACATACGAACTGATTTAAACCGAGATTTCTTAGATAGCCCATTGGGTATCAAGCTTCAACAAAAAATACCCAGCCGTCAGTTTGGCTGTGTTGACGATTTGTCGGGCCCCCTATTGTTATTGGCTTCCGACGCGGGCGCTGCCATGTCAGGCGCGACAATAGAAGTTGATCGCAGTCATTTGGTCAGCAGTTTATGAGCCAAAGCCCCGCACCCTTTGACACAGCAACCATAGAGCGTGTGGCTGAACGCATGCGTGCGAACCAGCTTATTCATAATGAGTCCATCGAAATACAGGTTTTGTCTAGCGGTCAATCTAACCCTACTTATAAAATTGTAGCGGGCGACCAGCGTTTCATCTTACGTAAAAAACCAGACGGCCCATTGCTACCCTCAGCACACGCGGTTGAGCGTGAATTTCGTGTGATGCAAGCATTAAAAAAAACCAATGTGCCTGTTCCTAAAATGGGGTTTTTATACGAGCAAAGTGACATTCTTGGTACTCCGTTTTATGTGATGCACTTTTTAGATGGGCGTATACGTTTTGACCAAACCTTACCTGACTTCACGGCTGCTGAGCGTCGCTCGCTTTATGACGATATTAACCGTGTCATATCGACCCTTCACACGATAGACCCCAGCGCAATAGGCTTGGCCGATTTTGGTCGACCGGGTAATTATTTTGAACGACAAATTGGTCGTTGGTCACGTCAATACTTAGCCGACCCGGGGCAGCGCATACCGGCACTCGAGTCACTCATTGAAGTATTGCCAAAGCATATTCCAACAAGTGAATTGCATGCCATCGTACATGGAGATTTTCGTCTAGATAACTTGATGATTGACCTTAAATTGCCACGCGTTATCGGTGTACTAGATTGGGAATTATCAACTTTGGGCCACCCCGTTGCCGACTTTGCTTACCATTGCATGAGTTGGCATATACCCCCCACTTTATGGCGGGGTATTGGTGGGCTCGATTTAAAAGCATTAAGCATACCGACTGAAGCAGAATACGTCGACTTATATATTCAACGCACTGGTTTTACAGATGTTAAAGCGCACTGGAATTTCTATTTGGCGTATAACTTTTTTAGAATTGCAGCGATTTTGCATGGTATTGGTCAGCGCGTTCGTCAAGGAAATGCTGCCTCAGACGACGCCATAGATATGGCATCTAAAGCTGAACCGCTGGCTCAATTGGGTTGGCAGTTTGCTCAACGTTTAGACGGTTGACATAATCATGGCAAAGCCGTCACCACTTCGGCCACGGCAGCCGTGAGTTTTTTGGCATAAGGTACATGTAAAAACTCATTGGGGCCATGGGCATTTGAGTTGGGCCCCAACACACCACACACCATCATTTGCGCTTTCGGAAACCCTTTGCTCAACATGTTCATGAGCGGTATGGTGCCACCTTGCCCGATATGACCAATCGGTGCATTGAATTGAGACATGCTTGCCTTGTTTAAAGCACTTTCAAACCAAGGCGTGGTGTCAGGGGCATTCCACCCTTGCGCAGCCCCTTCAGATTCAAAGGTTACTTTGGCTTGGTAGGGGGCGTTGTCTTCCAATAAACATTTGAGTTCTTGCGTAGCAAGCCCTGCGTCAACGGTTGGGGGTAACCGTAAACTGAGTTTGAATGCGGTGTAAGGCCTCAACACATTGCCGGCATCGGCGATGGCTGGAAAACCCTCAGCACCGGTGACGCTCAGGGTAGGGTTCCAAGTGCGTTTTAGCAATGCTTGAACCGGGTCAGTGGTGGTGGGTAAGGTAAACAAGGTTGAACCCCCACAATCGTGATGCGCCCAAGGGAATCTTTTGTAAGTTAGGTCGCCTAAAATATTTGCGGTGGCTTGTGCCTGTTTGGTGCGTTGGGTGGGAATTTCAGCGTAAAAAGATGGGGGTAATAAACGGCCTGTTGCGCTATCTTCCAAGCGATCTAAAACATGTCGCATAATTCTAAAGCTAGATGGCACCACGCCCGATGCGTCACCCGAATGAATGCCTTCAGTCAACACTTCAACCTTGAGTACGCCCGACACCATGCCTCGCAGGCTGGTTGTTAACCAAAGCTGATCGTAGTTGCCGGCGCCACTATCTAAACAAACCACTAAACCGACATCACCCAAGCGCGGTTTCAATATGTCGACATAAGGTAATAAATCAGGTGAGCCACTTTCTTCGCTGGATTCAATTAAGCCCACAATGCGCGGGTGCGGCATGTTTTGTCGCTTAATGGCGGCAATAGCTGTGACGGCAGCATAGATGGCATACCCATCATCGGCACCGCCGCGCCCATATAACAAACCGTCTATTAATTTTGGTTGCCAAGGGCCCAGCCCAGTGCGCCAGCCATTAAATTCTGGTTGCTTATCTAAGTGACCATACATGAGCACCGTTTGATCGGAATAAGGCTGTAACGCTGTCGATTGACGCGTCGCGTTAATTTCAAAAAATATAACGGGCGTACGGTTTGGCAAACTGATGACTTCAAGCTTAAGACCCTCAATCTTTTGATCTTGTACCCACTGAGCGGCGCGCTGCACCACCGTTTTAATGTAGCCATTTTTTTGCCAGTGTTGATCAAACGCCGGTGACTTAGCCGGTATTTCAATGTACTGACTAATTTGTTTAATTAAGTCCGTGTCCCAAACTTGGCTAACATCTGTTAATAAGTCGACTGAATCGGTGGTTTCGAGTGCTGACATGTTTTGGGCCTTAGTCTGAAAGAGTTGGGTACCACTGGAGTTTGCATATAAGCCATCTGAGTTAATGTTACTAAAAAATTGATCAAAGTGAGCGGCAAACTTTTCAGGTTTCTTAAATTACATGAGATTTGTGTGAATTTAGATATTTTGTTTCAGATGTTTTGTGTAAATAAGATAACAAATAGTTTGTGTCATAAATGGCTTAAAGTATGAATTATTGAGTCTATATCTGTCGGCCTAATGCTTTTCTGGTTAATACCTCTAAAACGAATACCTCTAAAACGAATACGACCATGCAAAAATTGATGTCAACCACATTCACTGAAAACCTTAAATATCGGTCGGTACTCCGTTCGAGTGGTTACTTAGGTTTGAGTAGGTTTTTTGCATATTCTTTTGTGGTTTTGTCTGTTATGTTGATGTGCAATTCAAGCCTTGCGCAGCAAGCTCAGCCGGCGCAACAAGCAGAGCAGCCCTTTCAGCCGGGTCAATCTAGTCAAAGCATTCAGTCTCACTCGAGCGTTCGACCAGGCTCTCGCACTCAACCTAACAAATCATTATCGGTTGGTGCACCTGCAATTTATTTAATGGGCGAAGTGCATGATAACCCTGCCATTCATGAAGCCCGTTTTGAGCGTTTAAAACAAGATCTGAGTGCAGGGTGGCGACCCGCTTTGATTATGGAACAGTTTGACCGAGAGCGCCAAACCGATTTAACCCAGGCTTGGCAAACCTGCCCCGATGCGGCCTGTGTCATTAAGCATGCCGGTGGTGACGGTTGGAATTGGTCACTATATGAACCCATTATTCAACTAGCTTTGCAGTTTCGCTTGCCGCTTATTGCGGGCAATGTATCACGACAAGACGCTTCTAAAATTATGCGTGGTGGCTATGAGGCGGTGTTTGACACGGCCGCCCAGCAACAACTAGGGTTGCAACGTCTTTGGCCCGAAACCATGACAACCCAACAGATTCAATCAATCTTAGATGGGCACTGTGGGGTATTACCTGAAACGATGGCCATGCCAATGGTTCAAGCCCAAAGAGCGCGTGACGCCATGATGGCCGATTTGATTGTTCAATATGCACAGCAAGGGGTTGTGTTGATAGCGGGTAATGGTCATGTACAAAGAGATGTGGGTGTGTATCGTTGGTTGCCAACTGACTTGCTACCAAACGTGACTGTGATGGGGTTTGTTGAGGCAGGTGGCATTGATTTTCAAGCGTATGACGAAGTCATTGTTTTGCCTGTTTTTGAGCGACCTGACCCGTGCATTGCTTTTATGAAAATGATGCGACAATCTAAGCCTGTTGCGAAACCTACAAAAGGTTAAATGATGTTTTTATTGCTCAAGCGTTTTTGTATAGCCTTTTTGTTATTGTCTGGAATCGTGTTAAGCGGGTGTGCTTACGACCCTTCGCCGCAACGCACCCCTGATGGTTTTGACCCGCCCTACAATTATGACTAATCACAATCATTAACTTACCTTATGCTGATTGCTAAATAAGAAAAGTAATTGATGGGTGAGGGGTTAGCGCTCACCCTTAAAATTACTTAAATTCCTTTAAAACTGCCAAGTGACGCCTGTTGTAACGGTTAGTCCCTCATTCGAACGCTGACCATTGATTGCAGGTGAAGTAATAATACCTAAGCCAAGTTGCACGTTTTTAACGGGTGCATACACCACCGCAATTTCGGCTAAACCAATGAACTGACTGTTCTGGTCTGGGTTGGTTTGTAAACCAAAATCAAGTGCTAGTTTCCACTTGTCGTCAATGGCAAGTACCGGTGCAACTGAAATTGACCACAAGTTTGAGCGTTGTGCCTCATCGGGTGCAATACCTGAAGTGTGGTTGCTCAGGTAACCTGCGTTTAAGTGAACTTCAGCACCGTCACCCAAATAAGACCCAATTAGGGTGAGCCCCCCGTTTGTTTCAGCATTGCCTAGCCCCGAATCTTGCATACTTTTGGTGACAGGCAAAATGACGCGTGGTTTAACGGCAAACCCCCAGCCTTCTGACTGGCTGCCTGCGAATACCCATTTCAAACCGATTTCGGTGTTGTTCCACCCACTAACTGATGATAATTGACGAGACGCACCAAAGAAAATATCGACGTTGTCGGTTAGGCCTCGGGTGTAAGTTGAAAGTAAAAAATTGCCTGAAGCGTTTTCTTCATCTAAAGCGATACCGTCAACTTGAAGAGCGCCAGCCGTTTGACGTTGAAAAAGGTAATCGAGCTCAAGTTGATTGCCCCCAGCCCCTTGAGTGCCCGCATCATCAGAAATGAGGGGGAAGAAAGCAAAGCTGGGTGAAGACGCAGCCAATGCGAGTGCGCTGACTAAGATGAAACGATTGAAGTTTGATTTGATAGGCATGTGATCTTTTGGAAACGAGTTGCGGTTGATAAATAACGATAAATACATAGCTAATGATAATAATAACTCATTATCGTAAACTTTTGACACATAAAAAAACCAAGCAAAAGCTAATAAATTAACAATATAAAAATAGATGAGAATGATAATCATTTACTTTAAAATAAGCAAGCTGAACCCACAAAAGAGGCAAACAAAGTAACTTATTGTTTGCGCATTAAAAAAATAGCACTATAGTTAAGCGTAAAAAAATTATAACTGTTGTATCTAAAAATATAAAAAATGATTGCTGTAATTGAAGCTTATCGAGCAGGGCTCTTTAATAAACACCAGTTTTTGCCAAATATTGTGGCGGGTTTAGTGGTGGGGGTGGTGGCACTACCCTTGTCAATGGCGTTTGCGATTGCATCTGGGGCTCGACCTGAACAAGGCCTATACACCGCGATTGTGGCGGGCTTGTGTGTGTCACTTTTAGGTGGCAGCAGGCTTCAAATTGCTGGCCCGACTGGGGCTTTTATTGCCATATTGGCGGGTATAACCGCCAGTTACGGTATTGAGGGGTTGCAGTTTGCTACCCTCATGGCGGGCTGTATGTTGGTGCTCATGGGTGTGTTTCGTATGGGAAATTTAATACGTTTCATACCTGCGCCGGTCATCATTGGCTTTACCACTGGCATTGGCGTGATTATTTTTGTGGGTCAGTGGCCGTATTTCTTGGGGTTACCCACGTTAAAAGGGGTGACAGTTACCGACAAACTAATAGAGACTTTGGGTTCGTTACACCTTCTTAATTTACCCACTTTAATATTAGCCGTGACGAGTTTAGCGGTGCTGATCGTTATGCCGCGTCTAAAAGGTTTAGCGCGTGTACCACCAACCATTATCGCGTTAATTGGGGCTACGGTTGCACAGTCAATATTTGCTTTTGATGGCGTAGCCACTATTGGCAATACCTTTGGAGGTATTCCGCAAGGCTTACCCAGTTTTAAGTTACCTGAGGTGTCGTTTAATCAAGCGTTACTGCTCATTGGTCCAGCTTTTACGATTGCAATGTTGGGTTCGATTGAGTCATTGCTGTCAGCCGTGGTGGCAGACAGAATGGCGCAAACGCGGCATCAGCCCAATCAAGAGCTTATTGGTCAAGGAATTGCCAATATTGTGGTGCCATTTTTTGGTGGGTTTGCAGCGACAGGTGCCATTGCACGCACGGCTACCAATATTAAAAATGGAGGTACAAGTCCACTTGCAGGGATGGTGCATGTCTTGACCTTGGTTGGGGTGTTGGTGGTGTTAGCACCTTTGGCTCAACACATACCCCTAGCGTGTTTGTCAGCCATTTTGTTTGTTGTCGCTTGGAATATGAGCGAATTACACCGCTTTAAAGCTATTTTGTTCAATGCCCCAAATGCGGAGCGTTTGGTGTTGTTCGTTACATTTCTTTTGACCGTCTTTGTTGATTTAGTTGTGGCTGTAAATGTCGGTGTCATACTTGCTATATTGCATTTTTTGAGTCGTATGTCGCAAACCGTTTCGGTCAAAATAAACGCCGATATTGCGCTGCCACCAGGTTGGGTGCTGTACAAGGTAGATGGCCCCTTATTCTTTGCAACAGCAGTAGCGATTGAATCGGTTCAACACACCATACCAAAAGAGACGAAAACTTGGGTGCTTGACTTAACGCACACGTTAATTATTGATGTGACCGCTTTACAGGCTTTGGAAGACCTTATTCAAACGCTTAAAAAGCGTTCGATTAGAGCAATATTGATTGGTGCTCGACCTAAGGTATACAAAAAACTGAAGCAACACGGTGTTTTTAAGTTAATTCAAGACGAAGACTATCTAGATGACTTGTCTAAATTACCTAAGCTGTGACGTAAAAAGCACAGTGACGCTTTAAACAACCACACCAAGTTCAGTCTTGCAGCAAAAGTAGAGCTTTAATAACAAACGTTTCACTTATATAACAGACGTAGAATAGTCGTGAAACAGTGTTGCAACAGAAGTGATTTTAGACCCACATCAAATATGTAACTGACGGTAAGAAAATGAAAACTAAGAAAAAAAATGTTAATGCAAGTGTCAATACAAACAAAAAAGACACCCACACAAGTGCTAAGAATAAAGACACAAACACGAAGACAGTTACTCAGAAAAAAGACACAAACTTAATCACTAATCGTGAGTTTAAGATATTGCTTAAACCAGAGGGTTTAGATCGTCGCAGCCGTATCAGTCAATTTATAAGCTTGTTTACAGATTTTTGTGCGCATAACAAAGTTGATTTTATGTATTTGAACAATGCCAGTACGAGTCTGCGCAATGTTTATTTTTTTGATACTCCAGGCGAAGACCTTCGTCGAAATAATTTGATTTTGCGAGTGCGTGAGCTACGACAAAATGCATGGGTCGACGATTGGTGCGAACTGACCTTGAAGTGCCGTGCGGGGTCACATAAAGAAGCGTTGGCATACGACCCGATGCCTGAAACCTTTCACACTGTTCGTCGGCGATTAAAAGAGGAAGTATTACGAGGTGATAAGGTCGGCACCACGCGTTTGATTTACTCAAACAACGCAATCATTGATTCGATGCCAGTTGACGCTATATTTGAACGTGATTTTGAAAGTGTTTCCAATTTTTTCCCTGATTTAAAGAAGTTAAAGATTGATCCCAAGAGTCCAGTACGATACGTGGGCGGGCGTACCAATAAAATTCTCGAAGCCTGTCTACCAATGGGCAATCTTGTTTTTGGTGACAACGTTCAGGCGCATTGCGACGTCGCCATCTGGATGCGTAGCGTCGGTGACCCAATTGTGGGCGAGTTTGCTTTTTCGTATCGTGTCAATGAAGGCAATCGAGAAGACGAAAAAGCGCATCGGCGTGCCGACAAGTTTTTTAAACAGTTGCAGCTTACATTAAACGACTGGATTCAAATTGGCTCAACTAAAACTGCTTTAGTTTATGGAAAGCCAGAATGAAACAGCCACCTGCCACTCAGGCTTCTGCTTCAAATGACACCCAGACAGCAGGTGAGGCGCCCTCTAGGCCTATTCCTTCACTGTGGGAGCTATTTATAGAGTTTTTCATTATTGGTGCAGTGAGCTTTGGTGGTGGCATTATTGCTTATGAAAAAATTCTGTTAACTGAGAAAAAACATTGGTTAACTGACGATGAGTTTATGGCTTCGTTGGCCATTAGCCAAACCATGCCTGGACTGAACTCCGTCAACTTGGCGGTCTTATCAGGCGATCGCTTGCGCGGCGTGTGGGGGGCAGTATTTGCTTCGATTGGCCTTATTTTGCCAGGTGCAGCGTTTGTGCTCGTGGTGGGCCTTGCTTATTTGGCAGGGTCAGACCATAAGATGGCGAATTTATTGTTAGCAGGTGTAGGCGCGGGTGCAACGGGTTTGTTAGCTGCCATAACAGCCAAAATAGGGGTGAGGCAATTTACAAACATCAAGCCACTCATGATTTTGATTGCAACCTTTGTATTAATGAGTTTGGTTAACTTATCTTTGCCTTATGTATTGTTGATTATGGCGCCGATTGCTATCTTCCTTTATCGGCCTAAAAGCCAAAAGAGCGAGGTGAAACCATGACCATATTAATTCATCTCGCTTTAACCTTTGGCATGTTGTCTTTGTTGGCGGTTGGGGGCGGCACGGCTGTTTTGCATGAAATGCAAGAGGTTTTGCAGGTTCGCTACCACATCAGTCCAGAGATGTTTGTGCATGTCTATAGCGTGGGTCAGTTGGCACCTGGCCCAAACATGACCATGGTGCTTATTTTTGGCTATCAAATTATGGGTGCGATGGGCGCATTGATTACAGGGGTGGCTTTTTTCTTGCCTTCCAGCATTTTGTGTTTCACGATTGGCCGTTTATGGAATCGAATTGGAGATACGCCTTGGCGTCGCGCCGTGCAAAACGCGCTCGAACCTATTTCGATTGGTTTGATGTGTTCTGGCGTCTACGCAGTTGCTCGCGCAGCGCTAACTGGGCCCATGAGTGGGGCGTTGGCAGTGGTTACATTTGGCATTATTTTGCGTACACGTATCAACCCGGTATACGTTATTTTAATTGCGGGTGGAGTCGGGGCAGGTTTTAAAGCGCTAGGCTACCACTAGTAGCTATCGCGCTTGTTTGAACCGTTTTAGTTGGCTTATTCAGTAAACCTAAGCCAACTAAACTTAACCCAACTAAATCTAAGCCATACCAATCAATATATTTCTCTACACCTGAACCTATTCAGTCATACCTGAAACTACGGTTGAAAAACCTGAGTCAACATGGGTGATTTCACCCGTTACACCTGCTGCCAAGTCAGATAATAAAAAGGCTGCGACGTTACCCACATTTTCAATGGTGACGTTGCGACGCAAGGGTGCATTGTTTTCAACAAACTTAAGAATGCTGCCAAAATCTTTGATGCCACTGGCTGCAAGCGTTTTAATTGGGCCAGCAGAAATGCCATTGACACGAATGCCTAATGGGCCTAAATCACTGGCTAGGTAACGCACACTGGCTTCAAGGGAGGCTTTGGCTAAACCCATGGTGTTGTAGTTTGATACGACACGTTCAGCACCCAAATAACTTAGTGTTAACAAAGCGCCTTTTCGATCTTTCATTAACGGTAAGGCTGCTTTAGCCATAGCTGGGAAGCTGTAAGCGGAAATATCATGCGCAATGCGAAAGCCTTCACGTGATAGACCTTCTAAAAAGGTACCTGCAATAGCCTCTCTGGGTGCAAAACCAATTGAGTGAACCAAACCATCAAGACCTTGCCAAGTTTGACCCAACGACTCAAATAACGATTGAATGGAGTCGTCTTCCGCGACATCGCAAGGTAAAACTAACTTGCAACCAAAGTCTGCTGCCAATTGAGTCACGCGGTCTTTGAATCGTTCACCAACATACGTAAAGGCTAGTTCAGCACCTTGAGCATGACATTGTTTGGCGATGCCGTATGCGATAGAACGGTTTGAAATAACGCCCGTGATAAGAACTTGTTTGCCTGTTAGAAAAGCCATGTCGGCTCCTTTTGATCAACGTAAAGTAAGAGTTTAATAATTAGTTAGGTATACGGAGGGTTTGACCGATTTTTAGTCTTGATGACTTAAGATTATTACTGGCCATAAGTGTTTTGACACCCACTTTGTATTTTCGCGCAATACCTGACAAGGTATCGCCTTTTCTGACGCGGTACTTGCCCGAACTGGGCTTTTTAGCTGCTGAAGAGGATGTTGCCACAGATTTTAAAACTGAACCCGGTGCTGGAATAATCATGGCTTGATCGTATGGTAAACGACGCATGTTGTTGCTTAAGCCGTTAGCCCGTCTTAAGTTTGATTGAGAGACGTTGAATTCTTTAGCAATGCTTGAAATGGTTTGGCCTTTTTTAGCAGGGTAGGTTTTCCAACTGGTCAGTTCGCCTTCAAACGTTGAATAGTTTTTGTTATATACCTCTAATTTGTCGCGGGGCAAAATGATTTCTTGTTGCATATCTGCCAAAATAACCCCCTGATTAAAGCTGGGGTTCAGGGCTTCGAATTCGGCTAATGGAATTTCAGCTAAACGAGCCGCTACGACCGTGTCGATATTTGCGCTCTTCTTCACCGTTACAAAATAAGGCTCGTTATTTACTATTGGTAAAATCACTGCATACCGTTCGGGGTCAGCCACAATGTTTTTAATGGCTTGAAGCTTAGGCACATAATTTGCTGTCTCTGACGGCATTCTGAGCGACATATAGTTTGCTGGTTTGCCAGCGCGAATGTTTTTATTAACAGCTCGACTAACTGAACCCTCACCCCAATTGTATGAGGCAAGTGCCAAGTACCAACTGCCTTGTAGTTCATACAAATACTCAAGATAATCGAGTGCAGCATTCGTTGACGCGATAGGGTCGCGGCGCTCGTCTCGCCACCAGTCTTGTTTTAATTTAAAGTGCGTGCCGGTACTGGGAATAAACTGCCACAAGCCAGATGCACGTGCCCTTGAATAAG
>CALBMZ010000140.1 GCA_937896225.1 uncultured Alcaligenaceae bacterium
AACCCTATGATTAATGTACAAGAAATATAGATTAAGTTTCACTAGCCCCACAAATTATGATGTGAAAAAGCTCAAAAAAAAACACAAATTGAGTCAAAATTCATATACTTCACAAGCTTTCACATTTCACATTTCATATTTCACATTTCAACTCTTACAAATTTGAGATTCAAACAATGACGACAGATCAAATACTTCATGTTTTATACATGTGTGCAACAATTGCGTTTGCCGTCACAGGGGTTTTAGCCCTTGCAGACAGAAAGGTAGATTTCTTTTCAGTTGTTATCATAGGTGTCATTACAGCAGTTGGGGGTGGAACGATTCGCGACTTATTGTTAGATGCCCCAGTCTTTTGGGCCAGTGACTTAAGCTACATTCGCTTTGCAGTGCTGGCCAGTATCTTGACCTTTATTGCTCAATCTTTTTTCGCTCACCCTAACGTCTATAAATTAATGTTGTACTTTGACGGGCTGGGAAACGCGATGTTTGGGGTCAGCGGTGCGATGAAAACCTTAGAGTTGGGTTTTCGTTGGCCGTTAGGCCCATTTATGTTGGGCGTCATCACGGCAATTGGTGGTGGCCTCATACGGGATGTGTTGACGGGCAGAAAAACCTTATTAATGAGTGATGAGGTTTACGCCGTGCCTGTGGCAATAGGTATTTTGACAACGTTAATCACCTTTCAATTATTTCCTGAACTCAAAACAGAAGCCATTCTCGGTGGCATTTTGATTGCCTTTGGGCTGCGCTCAGCGGCCATATTTTGGGAATGGCGATTACCCGCTTGGTTTACAAGCGGGCCCAAATAACAGCATAAACTATAAACTGACTAGAAAATGAGCATCGCTGATCAGTCGAGTTTTCCCTGTATTAGCATTGGTAATAGCATTTGTATCAAAATATTAAAACCAATATAAGCAATCAAGCTGATCATTTATTAAGGAAGTATTCATGGTAATTATGCGTAAAGAGTCAGACAGCCTTGGCATCGTTGAGGTACCTGCAGACAAACTTTGGGGCGCTCAAACCCAACGATCACTTGAGCATTTCAGCATAGGCACAGACCTCATGCCTCGCGAGATGATCACGGCCTACGCCACGCTAAAAAAAGCTGCCGCAAACGTGAATCATGTCAGTGGACGGTTGCCAGACCAACAGCACAAGTTAATTGTGCAAGTATGTGACGAAATTCTGGCAGGCCAACATCAAGACATGTTTCCCCTACATGTTTGGATGACGGGTAGCGGCACACAGTTCAATATGAACGTCAATGAAGTGCTGTCAAACCGCTGTTGCCAACTTGCCGGTACTGATCTTGGCAGCAAAGCGCCCGTGCACCCCAACGATCATGTCAACATGTCGCAATCATCAAACGACTCATTCCCGACAGCTATGTACATTGCTGCCGCAGTTAACACAACTGAACGTCTGATTCCTGCCGTGAAAGCTTTACGTGATGCCATGAACCAAAAAGCCGATCTCTGGAAAGATATCGTTAAAATTGGTCGCACACACATGCAAGATGCCACTCCCATTACGCTAGGGCAAGAATGGTCAGGTTATGTCGGCATGCTTGATGACGACATCGAACGCTTAAATGATTCGCTTAAAGGTGTTTACCATCTAGCCTTGGGTGGCACCGCAGTGGGAACGGGTATTAATGCAGCACCGGGTTTTGATGTTGACGTCGCGAACGAGATTGCTAAGTTAACAAAGCTACCTTTTGTGACGGCCCCAAACAAATTCACCGTTCAAGGTGCGCACGATGCCTTGGTTCATTTGTCAGCCGCTTTTCGCACTTTAGCCGTTTCACTGTTTAAAATTGCAAACGATATTCGGCTCATGTCATGTGGCCCGCGTGCAGGGTTTGCTGAACTTCATATTCCAGAAAACGAACCCGGCTCTTCAATTATGCCTGGCAAGGTCAACCCCACCCAAGCAGAAGCATTGACGATGCTTGCCGCCCAAGTGATGGCAAACGATGTGGCTGTGGGTTTTGGCGGGGCAAGTGGCTATTTAGAAATGAACGTTTATAAGCCTTTAATGATTCATAACATTGCTCAATCAATTACTTTGATGACAGATGGTTGCACCAATTTTCGAAAGTTCTTAGTTGAAGGCACTGAACCTAATCTTAAAAAAATTGCAGAGTATGTTGACCGTTCATTGATGCTCGTGACCGCATTAGCGCCTGTAATCGGGTATGACAAGTCATCAAAAATCGCCCATTACGCTATTGACCATGACTTAACGCTTAAAGCCGCCGCTTTAAAACTTGGTTTTGTGTCTGAAGAAGAGTTCGATAAAGTGGTCGACCCTGCAAAAATGGTGCACCCTTACGTTGCCAAATAATCGAAAAACGAAAACGCAAAACTGGTTTACCCCGATAATGTGACCACAAACGGAAGAATACTTCTTTCAAAATAAGGAAATTTACAATGTCTAAAATTTCAAAAAAAGGTTTTTCTGTTCTACATGACCCATTGCAAAATAAGGGCACTGCGTTCACAGAAAAAGAAAGGCAAACACTTGGCCTCGAAGGTTTATTGCCCCCTAGAGTTGATTCACTTGAATTGCAACTCGGGCGAGTGCATGCCGAGCTCGACATGCTTGATTCAGACTTACAACGTTACTTATTTTTAATGGACCTTCAAAGCAGAAATCAGACCCTGTTCTTTGCCATATTAATGAGTGACCCGGCACGCTTTATGCCTTTGGTTTACACCCCAACTGTTGGTGAGGCATGCCAAAAATTTGATCATATTTTCAGATCCACACGTGGCATATACTTACCGATCAGTGCTAAAGGCAGGCTAAAAGACATACTGAAGAATTGGCCTCAAAAAGATGTGCGGTTTATTGTCGTGACAGATGGTGAGCGCATTTTAGGTTTGGGCGATTTAGGCGTGAACGGAATGGGTATACCTATTGGTAAGCTTGCGCTTTACACCGCAGTGGCCGGTGTGCCACCAGAGCTTACTTTACCCATCACACTCGACGTGGGTACCAACAACGAAGAATATCGCAATGACCCTCTTTACTTGGGCTTGCAACAGCCTCGTGTTCGCGGCAAAGCATACGACGACTTTATTGAGGAATTTGTAGAAGCTGTTCAGACTCTTTACCCAAAATGTTGTTTGCAGTGGGAAGACTTCGCGAATATTAATGCCGTACCTATTTTGGCAAAGTACAAAGACAAAATCTGCACTTACAACGATGATATTCAAGGTACGGCTGGCATTGCTCTGGCAGGCATTTATGGTGCGCTGCGCATTTCAGGTCAAAAGTTAGTTGACCAAAGATTCCTATTTATGGGTGCTGGGTCAGCCGCCACAGGTATCGCTGAGCTAATTAGCTTAGCCATGGTTAGTGAAGGTTTAACCATTGAAGAGGCGCGTGCTCGAAACACCTTATTTGATGTGAATGGTTTAATCACTTCGTCACGTAAAGATTTAGCCGATTTTCAAAAACCTTTTGCGCAAAAAATCAAACCTTGTTCCTCGTTTGTTGATGCCATTAACCTCGTTAAACCAATGGGCATAGTGGGGGTAAGCACGGTACCTAAGCTGTTTAATCAGCAGGTGATTGAAGCCATGTCAACCATAAACGAACGCCCCATTATTTTCCCTTATTCAAACCCAACTTCTCGGTCAGAGTGTACGGCCGAAGAAGCATACAAGTGGTCAAAAGGTAACGCCATTTTTGCGAGTGGCAGCCCGTTTGAACCGGTTACTTTATTGGGCAAGACCTTTATACCTGGGCAAGGTAATAATGTGTATATTTTTCCAGCAATGGGCATGGCAGTATTGGCCACACAAGCGTCTCGTGTAACAGAAGAAATGTTTATTGTGGCGGCTAAAGCCGTTGCAGATCAGGTCACGCAAGATGAGCTTGATTCAGGTTTAATTTACCCGCCTCAGTCACAAATATTGAACGCCTCATTACGCACGGCCACTAAAATTGCTGAATATATTTTTGAACAGGGTTTAGCACGGGTTAAAAAGCCTAAAGATATTGAGGCTCACATTCATAAAATGGCTTACAAACCTGTTTATGAAAAATAAAAAGTTAGAAATTGTTTGGCAGGCCGCTTCGTTACTTCATACGAACGGCCAAACCACTCAACGCGTCATATTAGACACTCAACGGCTGGCTCATGCCTACGGTCTAGATATTGAAATTTTGCCCCAATGGGACGATATCATTTGCCGTAGTCGTGAGCACAACACTGACTCGAGCGATTGGCAAAGTGACATCATGAGTTTTCGCCCCACTGGGGTTGACATGAACAAAGTGGCGCGCACCAACCAAGTGATTGACCGTATATGCGCCAACCCAAATCGCTTCTCATTAGCAAACATTGAGTATGCAAAACAAGAACTCGCTGATGTGGCCGCACTCAAGCCATCTAGTAACACCCGATTTACGTTGATGGCGGGTTTTGGTGCAGCTGCGCTGGGGGTTGTGTTTGGTGTTTCAAACATACTGGTTCTTACGCTGATTTTTTTAACGGCGTTTATTGGTGCAGGGGTGCGTCGTGCACTCGTTACAGTAAGCGATAATTTATTTGTACAACCTTTTTCGGCGGCTTTAATTGCGGGGTTAATTGGGGGCTACGCACAACACATATTCAAAGATGATGGTCTGCAATTCATTATGATTGCCCCCTGCATGATATTGGTTCCAGGGGCACATATATTAAATGCATCGCTTGATCTAACCCGCGGTCGACTGAGTATAGGTATTAACCGTTTGATGTATTGCGTACTCATTTTGTTAGCTATTTGTGCGGGTCTTTTGCTTGGGTTAACGCTTGTCAGTGGAACGCTGGCAAGTGGCATGGCAACAGCAGGTACCCCACTTTGGTTAGATATTATTTCAGCCGGCGTTGCGGTTATGGCCTTTGGTGCATTCTTTTCCCTGCCATGGGTGATGTTGATTGCACCTGTGCTCGTAGGCATGCTGTGTCACGGCAGTCGTTGGCTTGTAATTGAAAACGGTGGTGGCATTGCATTGGGCACACTGGTTGCTTGCATGATAGCCGGCACAACCATGACACTTCTTTCACGCATGTTAAAACTGCCTTTTGCAGCTTTGGCTTTTGCATCGGTTGTGTCAATGATGCCAGGTATCTTTATTTTCAAATTTGCCGACAGTCTCATTAATATTTATTTAGCAGGCAACGAGGCAACGCTTACCATGCTGACAGATATGGTGACATACGGTACCGCAGCCTTATTAATTGTATTAGTGATGACCTTTGGTTTAATTTTGCCAAAAATGCTCATTGAAGGTAATAGCAGTTCACCACAAAAGTAAATGCTATTTGATTGACCTGACAGCATGGTGGCGTAAGTTAGGTTCCAAACACCAATCAGATGCTAAGCCACAACGTTTAGCAAAATCGGTTAACAGCGGAACTTGATTCGTAATATCAATAGATTTGCCTGCTGGTTGAATACGATTATGTTAAGGATGGTAATCGTCAAACCGCGTTAATGATGAAGAGCCAAAAGATCAAGATTAGATGGGTATAACATAACGTTTCTCAACCTGTCGAGCTAACAAAACGACGATTGAAACCAACGCCAAGTAAACGATACCCGCAAACATGTACGCTTTAAAAAATTGAAAGTTAATTGAAGCCAACTCTTGTACACGCGCGAAAAAATCGGTGTACTGAATTAAAAATGCAACGGAACTATCTTTTATATTTGAGATTACTTGATTCGTTAAAGCAGGAATCGAAAACCGAATCACTTGAGGCAACGTAATGAATTTAAAAATCTGCAAGGGTTTAAACCCTTGCGAACTGGCTGCTTCGAGTTGTGATTTATCTAGACCGTTGTACGCTGTTTTAAGGTATGCAGCATTGTAGGCAGCGACGTTCATGGTGAAGCCAATAAACGCCACTGTAAAGGGTGACAAGCGAACACCCCACTGCGGCAAGCCGTAGTACATCAAAAACAACAG
>CALBMZ010000141.1 GCA_937896225.1 uncultured Alcaligenaceae bacterium
GGCAATAAAAAGTTTTACAGGAAAGGCCCCAAGAGGCTGGTTAGGTCCCGGTTTAACTGAAACGTGGCATACACCTGACTTATTATCTAAAATTGGTTACGAATACTTATGTGATTGGGTTTTAGATGATCAGCCCGTATATTTAAAAACTACTCATGAACCGATCATCAACATACCCTACACGCAAGAATGCAACGACGTGGCAATGATGTTGATTCAGCATCACACCGCTTCTGAATATTATCGTCGTGGTATTGATCAGTTTGAACAAATTTATGATGATTCAAAAGATTCTGCTCGTGTGATGGCGCTGGTTGTTCACCCCTACATTATGGGTGCTCCGCATCGACTTAAATATTACAAACAAGTCTTAGCAGAAATTCGAAATAAACAGGATGTTTTATTTTGGACAGGTGAACAGATTATGGATTGGTTCGCAAAAGAAAATGCAAAGTAGTTTGAGTAATTAAATATTTTGTCTTAAGGATACAAATGCCGTGTCAATGACTATTTTTCAGCTTTTAAATAGTGCAACGTTTGCTGCTTTGCTCTTTGTTGTGGCAAGTGGATTTACCTTAATTTTTGGTTTGATGCGTATTGTTAATTTAGCGCATGGCGCGCTGTATCTCTTTGGTGGTTACCTTGGCCTAACGATATCAATGATGGGCGGAAATTTTTACGTCTCTGCTATCGGTGCGGCAATCGGTGTGGCTTTAATGGGTTTAATTATTGACTTGGGTTTATTACGTTTCGTTAAGGGAAATGAACTTAGACAAGTATTGCTAACGCTGGGGGTTGCGTTTGTTTTAAACGATCTGGCCCTTGTTTTGTGGGGGGGAGATACTTACAGCATTCCAGTTCCCTCTTATTTAGATGGTCCCTTTGAAATGGGTGATGTGACATACCCTAAATACCGACTTTTTGTTTTATTGGTGGGCATACTAATTTTTATTGCACTCTGGTTATTAATGGCTAAAACAAAACTTGGCGCATTAATTAGAGCTGGTGTTGATGATTCAGAAACTGTGTCAGCCATGGGCGTTGATATTAGAAAAATATTTATCTACACCTTTATGCTGGGTGCAGCGTTGGCCGGTTTGGGTGGCGTCATGGGCGGAGCCTTTTTAACCCTTTATCCAACCGCCGATTCTGAAATTTTGGTGTTTAGTTTGGCCGTGGTCATTATTGGCGGTAGAGGAAGTTTAGTTGGTGCTGCGGTGGGTAGTATTCTTGTAGCAATGTTGGCAAACTTTGGTCAAGTATGGTTTCCTGAGCTGGCCTATTTCGTCATTTTTGGCCCTATGGCTGTTTTATTGGCATTTCGACCACTTGGCTTGTTTGGAAAGGCTTCCTAAATGCAAACACTTAAATCTAAATACTCCCTTTTAATAGTCGTTCTGTCTCTGGCACTATTGGTAACAGTCCCATTATTGTTCCCTGGCTACAAAACAAGCATTGCAACTGAAATATTGATCTTTGCTATTTTAGCGATGTCGATTGATATTCTTGCGGGTTATACAGGCCGTACACCTTTATGCCATGGCGCAATTTTTGGTGTGGCAACTTACGTTATGCTTTATTACGTGACAGAAATGGGCGGTTCACCTTGGGTGGGTGTGCTGTTTGCAGTCTTTGCGTCAATATTAGTTTCCATTATTTTTGCTCTTCTTGCTATTCGCACATCAGGTGTTTACTTTATCTTGTTAACACTTGCGTTAGGTATGATTGTATGGGGTGTTTGTTTACGATGGACATCAGTCACTGGCGGTGAAAATGGTTTGCGCGGTAGCGTTACGCCGTTGTGGTTACAAGACAAGGTAACGCTTTATTATTTTATCGCAAGCTGCTTTGTTGTTTTAGTTTGGATGATGTGGCGATTTGTAAATTCACCCTTTGGTCTGACATTGAAAGGTATTCGTGACAGCGAGTCACGCATGAGAACCCTTGGTTATAACGTGCCCTTGCACTTATTTTTAGGTTTTGTTGTCTCAGGTTTCTTTGCTGGCGTGGCGGGGGCTCTCTACGCATTCTTTAACAGTTTTGTCAGCCCTTCCACGGTTGCACTTGCTCAGTCAACAGAGGGGTTGTTGATGGCGATTGTCGGCGGGGCAGGGACGTTATTTGGAGGCATCATTGGTGCTGCATTAGTTATATCTCTTGAAAATATTGTGAGTTTATATACTGAACGTTGGCTTATGGTGATCGGTTTTATGTTTATATTTATGATGATTTTTGCACCTTCTGGTGTTTTAGGGGCCGTTCGAAATTTCATTAAATCTAGACAATAGGTCTTGGTTTTCTGATTTACAAATGGTTAGCATAATGTAGTTGTGAGTCTTACTCTTATATAGTAAGTAACAAAAATATAAGTCAGTTGTAAGTGGTTTTATTTTATGTTTTTACTCTGCCTTTAACCTTAAAAGGGGTTCAATATGGATCGTCGAAATTTTATTAAAACTGTTGGAGCGGCTGCAACAGTATCAACAGTCGTAACGGGACCATGGATCAGCAATGCCATGGCACAAACTGGGCCTATTCGCATTGGTTTAATTGCACCTTTAACAGGTGTTCTAGCTGCAGGGGGTAAGGAGTTAGTTGAAGGCTTTGAACTGTACTGGAAACAAAATGGCTTAACGATTGCAGGTCGTCCGGTTGAAATCGTTATTGAAGATGATGCATCAAATCCTGATACCGCTTTACAAAAAGCAAGACGTTTGGTTGAACAACGTAACGTTGACTTTATGGTGGGTAGTATCTTAGCCAATACCGGTTTAGCGATTGCTGAATATGCCAAGACCACTGGTACGCCTTACTTTATTCCAGTTGTCGCGGCTGATGATTTAACTCAGCGAAAGCGTATTCCCAATGTCGTTCGTGTTGCGGGTTACTCGGCCAGCCAAATGCCACGTCCATTAGCGGATTTTGCCTATAAAGTGAAGAAAGTTCGCAAAATAGTCACCATATCCCAAGACTATACGTTTGGTCATGAGCAGTCTGGCGGTTTTAGTCAAACCTTTACCGAATTAGGTGGAAAAATTCTTCAGCAGTTCTGGCATCCTTTAAACACATCAGACTTTAGTCCTTATCTTGCACAAATTAAAAATTCAGGTGCAGATGCTGTTTTCGCAATGGAAACAGGTGCTGATGCAAATAGATTTATTAAACAGTATTCAAATTTTGGCCTTCAGGGTAAGATGCCCATGTTTGGTGCTATGAATTTGACTGACCAGTCAGTTATTCGTACATTAGGCAAAGAAGCTACGGGCATTTACTCGTCAGCCCATTTTGCTGAAGGGTCAACGAATGTCGCGACGGTGCGTTTTGTAGAACAGTATCAAGCAGCCTATAACAAGTTACCTTCGTTATATGGTTTTGCGGCGTATTCATGCGCGATGTGGATAGCTGAAGCCCTTAAATTGGCTAACGGTGTTGTTTCTGATTCAGCAGCATTCTTAAAAATCATTAACTCAATTGAATTGACTAAGTCGCCATTAGGTCGTCCTGTAAAGTTAGATAGTTACGGCAACCCAATTTATGACGTGTTTATTCGTGAGACGCAGCTTCGTCCTGATGGCAAAGTATGGAATGTGCCGATCGAAGTTTACACAGGTGTTTCACAGTTCTTTAACTATGATCCTGAAACGTATATGAAACAA
>CALBMZ010000142.1 GCA_937896225.1 uncultured Alcaligenaceae bacterium
CTGCATGAATTTCATCAGACAAATCAGTAAATTATTTTTAATTGCAAACTCGGCTAAGGTGGTCAACTCTTTTAACGTGAATACTGTGCCGCCAGGGTTTAACGGGTTGCACATATGCATAAGCTTGCTATGACTTTGAACGTATTGATTCAGTTCGTGCCACGGGAATACCCAACGGTTATGGTCTAAAACCATAGGTATTTCAATTAATTCGCGTTGCGCTTGCGTGACCGCCAATCGTAAGTGTTGATAAACAGGCCTTGGTACCAGGCACGACTGGTATGGTTGAGTAAGTTGGCGAGTAGCTGTGTGCAACCCAGATATAACTCTGGGTAGAATAACGACCCAACTGGGGTCTACTAGCCATTGATATTGATCAAAAAGATATTGAGCAATCTGTTCCTTTAAATCATGTGGTGCTTGTGTGTAGCCAAACGTTCCGAGACTGATTCTTTTTTCGATCGCCTCTTGAGTACAAGGGGCTACTTTAAAATCCATGTCTGCAATCCATAGCGGCAATATATTTTTGAGGTGCAGATTCCATTTAATTGAATCGGTGTTGTAACGGTCAACGGGGGTATCAAAATCAAAGCTAATATTTTTTCGCATAATGAGGTTGAGTATTTAGATTTCATCTCTAGCCAGACGCAAACCAGTCATTTGCCACCGCGATGCAGTTGGAAAGAAATTTCGATATGTTGATCTTAAATGTGATTCAGGGGTCAAGCATGACCCTCCTTTCAACACCATTTGATTCACCATAAACTTGCCGTTGTATTCCCCTGCTAAACCACCCCAAGGTTGGTAACCTGAGTAAGGCGTGTAATGGCTCATCGTCCATTCCCAAACATCACCGAAAAATTGAGCCGGTTGATTAATAATGGGCGTTCTGGTCGGTGTTAATAAATCAGACTCCAACAAATTATTCTGTGCGGGTATGGTGCGCACTTCATTTTGAACAAAACATTCCCACTCTGCTTCGGTGGGCAATCTTGAACCTTTAAAAGTTAAATCTGTTGCACTTTTCCAACGAGAAAAAGCATCGCCCTCAAAGTAGCTTATATGGCTAACGGGTGCCATCAGATCAATTTCCAGACTCCCGTTCAGTGTAAAGACCTGTGTTGTGTCGTGATGGGTTTGCCAATAAAGCGGGGCTTGAACGCCCTCTTTCTTAAGCCACGACCAACCCGCATCAAGCCACCATTGATACTGATCGTAACCCCCATCTGCTATAAATTCTTGCCACTCAGCATTCGTAATAAGGCGACGGCCTATTTCGTATGGGTTTAAATACACCGAATGGCGCGGTGCCTCACTATCAAAATGAAACTCAGATGTGTGGGCGCTCACACCCATTTCTTGAACACCCGACGTACCCTTTAACCAAGCCATCGTAGGCAACATATACGCATGGTCTAAAGGCTGAACTGCGCTCTGTTTATAGGGAGAATACAGGGCACTGCAAGAAAACAAATGTTTAATATCAGTTAGTAACAATTCTTGATATTGCTGTTCATGCTCAATGCCCAACCTAACAATCCATAGCAGTTCTGCAGACGGATGCTTCGAGATTAAACCCTGCATGCGCTCGTTGACCGCTTCGTGCCAAGCCAAAACGCCTGCTAGTGTGGGCATTGTCAGCAAACCTCGATCTGGCCGAGGGTGCCTATCACCTAAAGCGTTGTAGTAACTGTTAAAGAGTTTTTGATAGGCAGAATTTCAGGGCTTGAGGTCTTTTTCATAATATTGCAAAACAAAGGTTTCAAAAAACCAGTTGACATGCGCAAGATGCTATTTAGCCGAGCTCACATCGGGCATTGACTGAGCTTGGCAGTCTTCTGGGCTAAGCTTAGCGATTAGCTTTTCAGACGAGGCCCTTACATAAAGAAAATGATTAATTAGGTCTGCTGTTTGAGTGGGCATAAATCACGGCGAAGTATTGGTCAGCGTCAGTCCAAATTTTTAAATGCTCAAAACCGGCACAACTCAGTAAACTTTTAATTTTATCTAAAGTGTATTTTTGCGAGTTTTCTGTATGAATTCTTTCACCTTTTTTGAAAGAGCGGGTCTGGTTAGGCCAGTTGATCGTTATATCTTTTTGCACTTCTAGGTGCATTTCAACACGCTGAAAGGTTGTGTTTATTTCAATATGATGAGTAAAATCTTCTATCGCAAAATCAGAACCGATCAGCGCATTCACATTTCGTAACACATTCAAATTAAAAGCCGCTGTAATATTTAATGGGTCGTCATAAGCCAACTTTAATGTTCGCTCATCTTTCCAGAGGTCTAGCCCCAATAAAAGACCACCGCCATGGGTTTCACTAAAAATTTGCTTGAGTAATATAGCGGCTTGTTCGTCATTAAAATTACCAAGGCTTGAACCAGGGTAAAAAAACACTCTATTATTTTGATCGACTGACAGCGGCAAATCAAGTTTAGATGAAAAATCTGTGCCCACACCCATCATTTCAATGG
>CALBMZ010000143.1 GCA_937896225.1 uncultured Alcaligenaceae bacterium
TACAAGCTAAAACCTTCATAAAGACACATTCAGGTAAAGCCAATATTAAAGCTGATATGTTTTCTTAATACACGGTCACGTGCAATAAAAAAAACTAATAGAAAAAATCAAGAGCTCAAATGACCACTTAAAAGCTTCGTCATTTCAAACATAGAAACTTGCTCTTTACCAAAAATAGGGCGTAACTTATCATCAGCATTTATATTGCGGCGATTGGCCGCATCTTGAAGGTCATGCTTTTTAATATATTCCCAAATTTTCTTGGTGACTTCTGTACGGGGAAGTGGGTCGGCACCAATGACTGCAGCCAATTCAGCGCTAGGTTTAAGAGGTTTCATAAAAGCAGCGTTCGGTTTACGAGCAGTTTTTTCGGCAGTGGCCATTTGGGGCTCTCCTTGTAGATAAAATGGGGGTTATAGCATGAATGTTAATCATGAAAGATTTTAAAACGTGTGACCATACTAACCCAAATGTACTAATCGTGACAGACGAGTAAACTATAGTAAAGCATACGTTTGCTTAAATAAGCCAAATAAGTTTGATGAGTCTGATGAAAACTATAAATACCATGAGCATTGAACTTAAAGAACATGTCCCGACTGTGGGTGACACTCTAACTATCATTCAGCCAGACGATTGGCATGTGCATTTGCGCGATGGCGCAGCTTTAGAAGCTGTTGTAGCCGATACAGCTCGGCATTATGCTCGCGCAATTGTGATGCCTAACCTACAGCCACCGGTTACGACCGTTGCCCATGCCATCCAGTATCGCGAAGCAATCTTGAAAGCAGCCGAGAAAGCGGGTGTTGCAAAAGGCTCTTTTGAGCCGTTGATGACTTTATACCTAACCAACAACACTTCAGCAGATGAAATTGTACGAGTAAGTGAAACGCCTGGCGTGCAAGCTGTCAAGCTATACCCGGCAGGCGCTACAACCCATTCTGAAGCAGGGGTGACTGACATACTAAAGTATTGTCGCGTAACCTTAGACATGATGCAAAAGAAAGGAGTCCCCTTATTGGTTCATGGAGAAGTGACTGATCCTGAAATTGATATTTTTGATCGCGAAGCTGTTTTTATTGACCGCGTCATGATACCTTTAAGAGCTGATTTTCCTGAACTAAAAGTAGTGTTTGAACACATCACAACTCGCGATGGGGCACATTATGTGCGTGATTCACAAGGCCCTATTGCGGCAACGATAACGCCACAGCACTTACTCTATAACCGTAATGCTATTTTTAAAGGTGGCATCAGGCCGCATTGGTACTGCTTGCCCATTCTCAAGCGTGAGCTTCACCGTCAGGCTTTAGTTGAAGCGGCCACCAGCACCAGCCCAAGGTTTTTTTTAGGAACTGACAGCGCGCCCCACGCTAAAGGTCAAAAAGAAGCGGCTTGTGGTTGTGCGGGCTGTTATAACGCCTTGCATGCTATGTCGCTCTATGCCTCGGCGTTTGAGCAGGCGGGCCAATTAAACCGATTAGAAGCATTTGCAAGCACTCGTGGGCCTGATTTTTACGGTCTGCCACGAAACACAAAACAAATGACCCTTAAGCGTCAAAACTACGTTGTGCCACAGTATTTGCCATTTATTGAAGGTGACACCTTGGTGCCCCTTGCTGCAGGTGAGACCTTAACTTGGATGGTCGCTGAATAACAAAAAATACTCAGCTGATTTTTAGTGCCGATTTCATCTTTCAGGCCTTACCGCTTTAACGTTTTGCTTCTAGGGCTTCCCATCGAGCGAAATTCTTATTAAGTTCATTTTCGACCGATTCAATTTTTGCCTGAACTGTATCGAGCACACCATCTTGAGCTTGATACAATTCTGGAGAAGCTAGCTTTTCTACCCACTGCGCCTGTTCAGCCTCGAGTGCTTGAATTTTGGCAGGTAAATCTTCAAGTTCACGAAGCTCCCATGGGGCCATACGGCTAGCGGATTGCGCTTTACTTGAAGAATTTGTTGGCGCTACAGTGGCCTGTGCGGCACTTGAGGCATTAGCTAAGCGGGCAGAACCATTAGGCTTTTCTTGAGTAGCCACACTTTCTTGTGTGGCTTTTTGTACCAGCCAATCTTGATAACCCCCAACATATCCAGCCCAGTGCCCATCACCTTCAGCAACTATTGTTTGTGTGACCACGTTATCTAAAAATAAACGGTCATGGCTTACGAGCAATACGGTGCCTGGGAACTCAAGTAATAATGACTCAAGCAATTCAAGCGTTTCAATATCGAGATCATTGGTAGGTTCGTCAAGCACCAAAATATTGGCAGGGCGTGCAAAAAGTCTGGCCAATAATAATCGTGCGCGCTCGCCCCCCGACAAACTGCTGACGGGTGACTGAGCACGGGCGGGTTCAAATAGAAAATCATTTAAATAGCTCATCACGTGTTTACGTGATTGGCCAATTTCGATCCATTCGCTACCCGGGTTGATGACGTCAGCTAAGGTGGCATTTTCATCAAGTTGGCTTCGCATTTGATCGAAATATGCAATTTGTATATTTGTACCAAGTTTGACTTCACCTTGATCAGGTTGAAGCACACCTAAAATAATTTGTAGAAGCGTTGATTTGCCCGCCCCATTCGGCCCAATGAAGCCAATGCGGTCGCCACGCATGATTGTGGTTGAAAAATTTTCAACAATGACTTTTTCACCGAATGATTTACTGACATTTTCAAGTTCTGCAACCAGTTTGCCAGATCGTTGGCTACTATCAATGGCCAAGTTAACTTTACCTGCCACATCACGCCTATCGGTACGTTCACGTCGAAGTTGTTCAAGACGTCGAACGCGCCCTTCATTTCGCGTACGACGGGCTTCAACCCCTTTTCTGATCCAGACTTCTTCTTGAGCTAATAATTTATCAAAACGGGCATTCTCTTGGCTCTGTGCGTTGAGCCATTCTTCTTTATGAACTTGCCAAGCAGAAAAATTACCTGGAAAGCTCAACAGTTTGCCACGATCTAGTTCAATAATGCGTGTGGCAACACTATCTAAAAATGCGCGATCGTGCGTAATGAATAGTACGCCAGCTTGGGTTGATTTAAGCTGTGCTTCGAGCCAAGTAATACCTTCTAAGTCTAAATGGTTAGTGGGTTCATCAAGTAAGAGTAAATCAGGGTTGTGGACCAATGCGGCCGCTAAGGCAACGCGTTTGCGCATACCGCCAGACAAGGCTGATACTGAAGTGTCAGGGTCAATACCTAACTTATCAAGCCAAGCAAGCGCGCGGGCCGGTTTTTGCCAATCTTCATCATCGAAATTTTCGTCACCTTTCGGTGGTAACAGCAATACCTCAATAACACTAAGCGTCGTATCTAGCTCTGGCTCTTGTTCAACCGTTGAGATACGTAAACTATCGAGTGAAACAACTTTACCGTCATCTGGTAGAACACGACCATCGAGCAGTTTTAACAGCGACGACTTACCGGCACCGTTGCGACCAATTAGCCCCACGCGTTCACGTTTAACGATTGAGAAATTTACATCATCAAGTAAAGCATGATGACCGAACGCCAAATGGGCGCGTTGTAAAGAGATTAAAGCAGGTGATGACATAGGAGAGGGATGTGGCCAGAAAGCCAATAAATTAATGATACAACCGCTATTGTCGCAGGTCATGCGTGTTTTAGCTTGAAGGTGACCCAATGATTTAGTATATTTTTTGAATTTAATGACATTCAAAGGCATTAAACCTGTTGTTGATATCCCGCATACAATAGCTCTGCGATGCAAGCTGGGCAATCGCGGCGGTAAACGTCGAGGAAGGTCCGGACTCCATAGGGCAGGGTAACGGTTAACGGCCGTCCAGTGGGTTAGCGTGTAAGCGCTAAAACGTTGAGGAATAGGACCACAGAGACGAGTCTGCAGTGGGGGCCATTGAAAGGTGGCTCTGGCACGGTCATCACCGTGCTGCGTGGTTTGCTTGCAAACCCAACAGTGCAGGGTGAAACGCGGCAACCTCTACCCGGAGCAACACCAAATAGGCATGCGTGCGATGTAAATCGTAATGGGCGGCACCGTTCAAGTATGCGGGTAGGTGGCTAGAGATGCACAGCAATGTGCATACCAGAGGAATGATTGCCAGCCTGTGAAAGCAGGTTTACAGAATCCGGCCTATAGGCTTGCATCGCAAAAATTAATTTCAACAATATTTTTCACGCATTATTTTTAATGTGTTACCTGTAGTTGCGCCTCCAATTCACTGATTAATCAGGGTATTTTAACTTTAAGTATCATTACAAATATCTGCTAAGTCATTGTCACCATTGAAAAAAATTGAAATTTTGACTTGACCGACTGAATCCATTCCCTTAGAGTGGTGAAAAGTGCAATTTTGTGCAAATTTGTGGGGT
>CALBMZ010000144.1 GCA_937896225.1 uncultured Alcaligenaceae bacterium
GCTTTAGAGGCCCCAGACAAAGTTGAGCAAACCACATTGGTAAATCAAAAAGGGCTAACAGTTGAAGGTCTTGCACGCGGTAAAGCAGGGGTTGATGTATGGTCCGTAAAAGATTTATTACCTTATGTTTCTCAACGCGCCCGCAAAGGCAAACTATTTGACACCCGACTCAAATCACCTCGTTTTAAGGTTTAGTTGTTCATGAATGCATTCACCATTACTTTAGAGCCCAGTCAGCACATTTTTCAAGCTGCGGAAGACCAAAATATTCTCGAAGCAGCCTTGGCAGCCGGATTGGTTTTGCCATACAGCTGTCGAAGTGGGGCATGCTCTACCTGCAAAGGTAAAGTATTGTCAGGAAATTTCGAATCAGGTGTTGCGCCCAGCCAAGTACTAACCGAACAAGAACTTGCAGAAGGTTACACATTGTTGTGCCAAATACAAGCTCGTTCTGATCTGAAAATTGAGTCACGTGAAGTGCGTTTGGCTTCAGATATTCAAATTAGAAAACTACCCGCACGCATTATTGACATGGTGCAACCTTTACCAGATGTGGCCGTTATGACGTTGCAACTACCGATGGCTGAAAAGTTTAGATATTACCCAGGTCAATACGTTGATTTTTTGTTAAAAGACGGCAAACGTCGCAGTTACTCCATGGCTAATGCCCCTGTTGAAGCGAATACGGTTTCCTTTCATGTCCGTCACATGCCCGGTGGCGTATTCACTGACCCGGTTTTTGGTGTGAGCGCAACACCTATTAAAGTGCGCGATATTCTTAGAGTTGAAGGCCCACTGGGTTCATTCTTTTTAAGGGAAGATACCCAAAAGCCCATCGTTTTTGTGGCCAGTGGTACGGGGTTTGCGCCGATAAAAGCGATTGTTGAACACATGATTGCCAGCCATATTGACCGACCCGCCCTACTTTATTGGGGCGGTCGCCGTCCTCAAGACTTATATATGCATGACTTAGCACAACAGTGGTCGCAGCAACTTTCAAACTTTCAATACATACCGGTGGTGTCTGATGCCATGGCAGAAGACAACTGGACAGGGCGCACGGGTTTTGTGCATCAAGCCGTGTTAGACGACATAGCAGACCTGTCTGGCCATGAAGTTTATGCGTGTGGCGCCCCAATTGTGGTTGAATCAGCCCGCCAAACATTTGCACAACAACGTGGTTTGCCTGACGAAGCATTTTTCGCTGATGCATTTGTGACAGCGCATGACGCTTAAGCGTGGGCACGTTACACTACAATATGAGATGTGTTTGTCTCGTTTTAAATAGGAGACCATGACATGAAAATTGTTGTGTTAGGCAGTGGTATTATTGGCACCAACACGGCATGGTGGCTCAATCAAGCAGGTCATGATGTTGTCGTTGTTGATCGTGAAACCGGTCCCGCGCAAGAAACCTCCTTTGCGAATGGCTCTCAAATATCTGTATCTTATGCAGAGCCTTGGGCAAACCCATCTGCACCTCTTAAATTACTAAAATGGCTCGGTAAAGACGATGCCCCTTTGCTGTTTCGCCCTCAGTTTGATTGGCGGCAGTGGTTATGGGGCGCTGCGTTTTTAAGAGAATGCTTACCCAGTCGCTTGACACCTAACATTCGTGCCATGGTTTGTTTAGCTCAGTATAGTCGTGACACACTGCGCCTTATGCGTAGCGATCTGAATATTGAATATAACCATTTAGAGCGGGGTATTCTTAATTTCTATCGAGACTCAAAAGAATTTGACGGTTCACAAAAAGCGGCTGATGTCATGCGCGATTTTGGTGTAGACCGTCGCGTGATATCAACTGACGAAGTCGTCAAAATTGAGCCAGCTCTTGCCCCACATCGTCATAGCATCGTTGGCGGTGATTTTACAGCCGACGATGAAAGTGGTGATGCGCAAATGTTCACCTCAAAGTTGGCAGCTCTCGCTGAGAAAAAAGGCGTTGAGTTTAGGTTTTCAACACGCATTACACGTATTATTAGCGAGCATGGGCGAGCCAGTTCAGTAGAGATCATAAAGCCAGACGGCAGTTATGACAGCATTCAAGGTGATGCATTTGTAGTGGCGTTGGGCAGTTTTACTCCCCAGCTGATGCGCCCCTTAGGTGTGCCATGTTTAATTTACCCTACCAAAGGCTATTCAGCAACATTTAACATAAAAAACAAAGACTTAGCCCCAACTGTTAGCTTGACTGATAGCAGTCATAAAGTGGTGTTTTCACGTTTGGGTGATACCCTGCGTATGGCAGGCACTGCCGAGCTGTCGGGTTACTCAAGAACGTTAAACCCTGTTCGTTGCCAAGCGATGTCTGACCTAGCAAAAGACTTATTTCCCGAAGCACTCGACTTTGATGATGTCAAATATTGGTCAGGTTTGCGTCCTTCAACGCCCTCTAATGTGCCTTTGATCGGCCCCACACGTCTACCTAACCTTTATTTGAATACGGGGCACGGCACGCTGGGCTGGACAATGGGGCCAGGATCAGGTCGTGCTTTAGCAGATATTATTTCGGGTAATAAACCTGAACCCATGTTCCCATTTATAGGCATTTGAAAAATAATGCCTAAAAGGCCAGGAAATACTTTTAAACGTCAAAATAATTCATCACATTTTTTGTTTATTTCTACTCGTTATTCAATCATTACAGTAAATTAACTATCTTTTGTTTGTTATGTTTATACCCTTTTTGTTTATAAACTACCTTTAGGACGATTCGCTTGAAACACTCTGCCCGTTTTTTTGTAGCGTTAGGTATATCTTTACTAAGCGCATCTGTAGTGCATGCTGAAACCACTCGTATTGAAATCTGGCATGCTATGACTGGTGTGCATGAGTCTGAGTTTGAGAAAATCGTTAAAAACTACA
>CALBMZ010000145.1 GCA_937896225.1 uncultured Alcaligenaceae bacterium
ACCTATACAAGCGGTTTAGGCACTTATGGCATTTTGTGGCAAATTGAACAATGCCGCACCCTGAATCTGCCTTGGCTTTACTTAGGGTATTGGGTTGAACAAAGCCCTAAGATGACTTATAAGCAAAATTTTCGACCCGCTCAAATTCGACAAAACAATAAATGGCTAGACCTACATGTTTAATTTATTTTCAACCTACCCCTTAGCACGCAAAGCTTTGTTTGCCATGAGTGCTGAAGCCGCACATGACGCAACACTTTCCATGCTTCAAAAAACCTACGACTGTACTTTCACGCGTGGACTGATTCAAGATAACCCATTAAAACCCATAAAACTGATGGGTTTATCGCTTAAAAACCCAGTTGGTTTGGCTGCTGGGCTTGATAAAAACGGAGCGCATATTGATGTTTTGGGTAGCATGGGGTTTGGGTTCATTGAGGTCGGTACGGTGACCCCTAAGCCGCAACCAGGCAACCCTAAGCCACGTATGTTTCGTTTACCTGAATCAGATGCTTTGATTAACCGCCTGGGGTTCAATAATTTAGGCCTAGATGTGTTTTTAGCAAACGTGCAGCGCAGCCGTTATCGGCGACAAGGTGGCATTTTAGGTTTAAACATTGGTAAAAATGCCACCACTCCAATCGAACAGGCCACAGATGATTATTTAATTGGCCTCAGTGGCGTGTACCCCCATGCTGATTACATCACCATTAATATTTCATCACCGAACACACAAAACTTACGCCGCCTTCAAGATGCTGCGGCCCTCAATGAATTATTGTCAGCCATTAAACAACGACGTGAAGCACTGGCCAATCAGCATCAACGCCATGTTCCGATTGCCTTAAAAATTGCCCCTGATTTAGATGACGTACAAATTATTGAAATTGCTGAACTATTGCTCAAACACCAAATTGACGGTGTTATTGCCACCAACACCACTTTGTCACGAGAGGCGGTGATTGGGCAGCCTCATGCTAAAGAAACCGGTGGCTTGTCAGGCGCCCCCTTACACGCTCAATCACTCAAGGTAATTGCGGCATTGCGTCAACACCTAGGGGCTGAATTCCCAATCATTGGGGTGGGTGGTGTGATGTCTGGCCAGCAAGCAAAAGAAAAAATCATTGCAGGCGCCAATGCAGTTCAACTGTATACCGGGCTTATTTATAAAGGCCCTGGGTTGATACGTGATTGCGTCAAGGCAATGTAATCAGGCATTACAGGCCTGCTTTAAAGCCAAATTTCATAGTAAATTTAAATAAGCCAATTTTTTTACCCTAGCCACTCATTGAGTTTACGATTTGT
>CALBMZ010000146.1 GCA_937896225.1 uncultured Alcaligenaceae bacterium
TTTATATTTTCTATTTTAGTCGTGAGTTTATTTGCGGGGGCTGCTGCCATAGCTACCGTATCCGACGAACGGTCAGCGTTAACGAAACCTGACCAAACATTAATTGTTGACGTTTTAACCCCGCAAATTAATGTCGCGTTAGATAACCATTCAGTCTTTGATTCAATCAACGACTTTAACGAATTTATCAGCGAACCAAAAGCACAAGCCTACATTTCTGAAACACGCATTCGCTCAGGCGACACATTATCTTCAATTTTGGGTCGATTATCTTTAAATGAACCCGGTTTAATTGGCTACATTTCGCAAAATAAAGAAGCACTTTCAGCGCACAAACTCTACCCCGGCCGCACCTTTGTCGCAGCACTCAATAGCGAAGGCAGCATGCAGTGGGTACGCTACTACCATACTCCTGGTGACGAGCTAAAAGGCACAACGGTCACCCGTTATTTAGAAATCACAAAAGACGCCACCAACGACTTTGAAGCCCGTGAATCAAGTGAAACAGCTGAAACACAAACTCAAGTAGCGGTCGGCACCATTGAAAGCTCATTGTTTGCGGCTACCGATTTAGCCGGTGTACCCGACGCTATTACGGCGCAAATGGCTGAAATACTGGGTGGCAAAATTGACTTCCATCGCGACATGCGTCGAGGTGACCAATTTCGTGTCATATATGAAACCCGCACACATCGCGGCCGACCTGCTGGGTCAGGTAAAGTTTTAGCGGTAGAGTTTGTTAACAAAGGCGTTGCGTTTAACGCAACCTGGTTTAGCCCTGAGGGTCAATCAGGCAACTACTACGACAAAAATGGTGAAAGCTTACGCGGTACTTTTTTACGTAACGCCATCAAGTTTTCTCGTGTCAGCTCTACCTTTGGCATGCGCAAGCACCCCATTCATAAAGAATGGCGCAAACATGCAGGCGTCGATTTTGCAGCGCCTACTGGCACCCCTATTATGGCCACAGCCGACGGCACAGTTGATTTTATAGGCTGGCAAAACGGCTACGGCAAAATCATTGTGTTACGCCACAGCAATAAAATCACCACCATGTTTGCTCACCAAAGCCGTTTTGCTAAAGGCCTAAAAAAGGGTGAACGTGTGTCACAGGGCGACGTAATTGGTTATGTTGGCACAACAGGTTGGTCAACCGGAGCTCATTTACATTACGAAATGCGTATAGCAGGCCGCCCAGTCGACCCATTCAAGGCTTCATTGCCTGCTGCTGAACCGTTAAGTGGTCCCGAGCAGATCGCTTTTATTAAAGAAGTAGGAAGCTTGCAACTACAACTTGAAAAACTAGCCGCGTTGCAAAGTGCTGTGCCTGACCTTATGAACGTAGCGAGTCGTTAAACATTACGGCACTGATGTTCCTAGGTCATTAGGTCGCTGGTCACTAGATCATTTCTTCATTAAGCAATAAGGCACTGAGGCGTTATGTCACAACAGCTATTCATTGGCCTCATGTCTGGCACCAGCCTAGACGGCGTTGACGCCGTATTAATTGATTGCCAAGACCCCGCCAAAGTTAAATTACTTGGGCAACATTCACAGCCCTTTCCACCCGAAGTTAAAGAGGCCTTATGGGCATTGCAAGCTTCTGCAGACGACGAGTTGCATCGTATGTCTTTGGCAGGCGTTGCACTGGCTAAAGTGTATGCTCAAGCGGTCAGCACACTTCTCATCAAAACAAGCTTTACTTCTGACCAAATTCAAGCCATTGGTGCACACGGTCAAACCGTACGACACGCCCCTAATTTAGGCTACACCTGCCAAATCAATGCCCCCGCGACGCTAGTCGAATTAACTGGCATTGCAGTGGTGAGTGACTTTCGAAGCCGCGATATTGCGGCCGGTGGTCAAGGGGCACCACTGGTGCCCGCATTTCATCAACATGTCTTCGGCGCTGAAAGCCCTCGCGTGATTTTAAATTTAGGCGGTATCGCCAACATTAGTGTTTTAGAACCCGGTCATGCTCCACGTGGAAGCGACACGGGCCCCGCCAATATGTTGAGCGATAACTGGTCGGCCTTGCATACGGGCCAATCTTTTGACAAGGGTGGTCAATGGGGCGCACGTGGTCATGTCATTGAAGCGCTGTTAACCCGGCTAATTGACGACGAACCTTGGTTTCAAAAATCATTTCCGAAATCAACTGGGCGTGATTTATTTAATATTTCTTGGTTAGACGAACGTCTAGCAAACTATAAAAAAATGCCTGTTGCGAGCGCTCAAGCCATTGACATACAAGCCACATTGCAGGCTTTTACCGCACGCACCGTTGCCATGGCAATTGCAAGTTTAAAAGCACAAAACTGGCCTATTTTTGTTTGCGGTGGAGGCGCCTTAAACGAAGCACTTATGCTTAAGTTGGCTCATGAAACCCAAGCGGCAATCAGTACGACTGATGAACTTGGTGTTCCACCGCAAGATGTTGAGGCTGCCGCTTTTGCTTGGTTAGCGTGGGCACATGTTCAACGCGTGCCGGCTAATGAGCCCAAAGCAACGGGCGCTCATGGCGCCCGTGTACTGGGTGCTTACTGGCCAGTCTAAACTGAGAAAGACGACCCACAACCGCATGTGGTTGAAGCATTCGGATTACGAATGACAAACTGTGCGCCTTCGAGGTCTTCTTTGTAGTCAATTTCAGCACCAACTAAATACTGAAAACTCATGGGGTCAACCAATAGCTGAACCCCATTTTTTTCAAGTGCGGTGTCGTCATCATTGACATCTTCGTCAAACGTAAAACCATACTGAAAACCAGAGCAACCACCGCCTTGCACAAAAACACGAAGTTTTAGATTAGGGTTACCTTCATCAATCAATAAATCTTTAACTTTTGTTGCTGCTGAATCGGTAAAAAGAATAGGCGTTGGGGGGGCTTGTAAATCAACTGTTTGGGTCGCGCTCATGATCGTGCTCCGAAGGGTGAAGCCAGACTTGGCTCTTTACCCGAGTAATTAAGTCAAATATAGCCGAAAACACAATATTTATCAGCATAAACCCTTATGGCAAAATGGCAATCTGGGTTAACCCGGTGGTTTCAGATAAACCAAACATGACATTCATGTTTTGAACGGCTTGCCCTGAAGCACCTTTTACTAAATTGTCTTGTACGACCGTAATTAATAAACGCTTCCCGCCAGCGGGACGATGAAGCGCAATTCGTAGCGTATTAGACGCGCGCACTGAACGGGTTTCAGCTTGGCTACCCGGAGGCATCACATCAACAAAACTATCTGCTTTGTAATGATTTTCATAAAGCGATTGAAAATCAGTATCGATGGCCTCTGGCAAAATTTTTACATACATTGTTGTAAACATACCGCGAATCATGGGTACCAAATGGGGGACAAACGTTAAACCGACAGGCTGACCAGCCAGCTCAGTCAGTTGCTCAACAATTTCAGGGTGATGGCGATGGCCTGATAAACCGTAAGCCTTAAAGTTATCGCTCGACTCAGCAAAAAGGGTGGCAACCTCGGCCTTGCGGCCTGCCCCGCTGACGCCAGATTTTGCATCGGCAATTATGTCTGTGACATCAATTAAAGGTTCGCCACTAAACAAGGGAGCCAAACCCAACAGCACAGTTGTAGGGTAGCAACCTGGGTTGCCAATCACCCGTGCATTTGCAATTCGGTCGCGATTTACCTCGACCAGTCCGTAAACAGATTCGGTTAAAACCTCAGGGCAGATATGCGACATGCCATACCATTTTTCAAATTCGGCGATATCTTGCAAACGAAAGTCGGCCGCTAAGTCAATTACCTTGACTCCCTCGGCTAATAAGCCTTGGGTTTGACTCATTGCGACGCCGTGGGGGGTCGCAAAAAACACCACATCACAGTGGCTAAGCGGTGCTTTTTCGGGTGTAGAAAAAGCCAAATCAACTGCGCCCCGAAGATTAGGGAACATTTGTGCAACGGGCATACCCTCTTCTTTGCGTGATGTAATGGCAGTGAGCTCTACATGGGGGTGTTGGGCCAATAAACGCAACAACTCAACCCCGGTGTAGCCCGTGCCACCGACGATACCAACTTTAATTTTTTTAAAGGAAGCGTTTGTCATACCAATCACCTTTTAGTGTTTACCCAAAGAGCATATACAAAAAAGGCCACACACGGTGACCTTTTTTACAGAAAAGAAAGCAGAAAATATAAAGCGAATAATTAGCGCTTGCTGAACTGTTTACGGCGACGTGCTTTGTGGAAGCCGACTTTCTTACGCTCAACTTCACGTGCATCGCGCGTGACGAAGCCCGCTTTAGACAAGGCCGGTTTCAACGATGCATCATAATCAATCAATGCACGAGTAATGCCGTGACGAATTGCACCGGCCTGACCTGTTTCACCACCACCATGTACGTTAACTTTGATGTCAAACGATGCAAGGTGATCTGTGAGATCAAGCGGTTGGCGCACAATCATACGGCCTGTTTCGCGAGCGAAGTAGTCGTCAACGGGCTTGCCGTTTACAACAATTTTGCCCGAACCTTTTTTGATAAACACACGTGCCACCGAAGTTTTGCGGCGGCCGGTGCCATAGTTCCAATTACCAATCATGGCGAGCTTCCTTAGATGTCGAGCGGCTGTGGCTGTTGAGCGCTATGGGGGTGTTCAGCACCCGCGTAGATCTTCAGCTTTTTGATCATCGCGTAACCCAATGGGCCATGAGGCAACATGCCTTTCACAGCCTTTTGGAATGCGCGGCCTGGGTGCCGTTCTTGCATCTTGACGAAGTTCGTCTCGGTGATACCACCGGGATATGTCGAATGGCGATAATATTTTTTATCGTTTGCTTTGTTACCGGTTACAACGATATCTGCAGCGTTAATAATGACGATGTAATCGCCTGTATCAACGTGAGGCGTAAATTCTGGCTTATGCTTACCGCGCAGACGGCGTGCGACTTCGCTGGCCACACGACCGAGAACTTTGCCTTTTGCATCAATCACGTACCAGTCACGTTTGACTTCTAGCGGCTTGGCCACAAAGGTCTTCATGATAGGAATTCCTGATAAATACCGGTAAAGACAATCTTTACCGCCCTGGGCTGTCAAGCGTGGCCAAAACGTTTTGTGTCGCCCGTGCCTACTTTTCACCCTAGGGAACCCATTATTCTACTACAAAACCCCTATTCGCATCAATGCTGAACCAACGTTTGGCCCAGCACCACCCTTACGTGCCCGCAATGGCCATGTTTTCTATCAAAATAGAACCCGTGGTTTTACTGCCTCTTGTTAACTCGTCATGACCAATGGCCACAATTTGTTTAAACATGTCTTTTAAATTACCTGCAATCGTGATTTCTTCAACTGGGTATTGAATTTTTCCACCTTCAACCCAGTAGCCAAATGCACCGCGTGAATAGTCTCCTGTTATGTAATTCACGCCTTGACCAATCAGTTCGGTGACCAACAAGCCTGTACCGAGCTTTTTAAGCATGGCTTTAAAGTTGTCTTTTTGTTCTGTTTGACTAGACGTCATGCGCAAGTTGTGCGACCCGCCCGCATTTCCTGTCGTTTTCATGCCCAGTTTTTTGGCCGTGTAGGTTGATAAAAAATAACCCTGCAACACGCCATCGCGCACCACGTCACGGGCGTTAGTTGTGACTCCCTCATCGTCAAACATCGAGCTGCCCATTGCACCTAGGATAAAAGGGTCTTCGTGAATTTGTATGTGCGAAGGAAATATAGTTTGACCCAAACTATCAACCAAAAAAGTCGACTTTCTGTACAGCGCGCCACCACTAACCGCTTGCGTTAGGGCACCCAAAAGGCCTAAAGCCAAAGGCGCCTCAAACAACACAGGCGCGTGACGTGTTGACAAACGACGGGCCTTCAAACGGGCTAACGCTCGGTGTGCCGCATATTTACCCACCGCCTCAGGCTTAGCCAAACGTTTGGCATTGCGGTCGCTGGTGTACCAATAGTCGCGCTGCATGCCATTGCCACGCCCCGCAATGGGTGAAACCGACAAGCCATGACGCGTGTATGCAAAACCATTTAAAAAACCACGCGAATTGGCCATTGTAAAGTGGCCTTCATGGGTATCAACTGCGGCGCCTTCGGTATTAGTGATGCGCCGATCGACGTCGCGTGCCGCTTGCTCGGCGGTGATTGCCATTTGAGTGGCCGCTTCAACCCCGATTAACCAAGGGTGATGCAAAGACAGCTTATCTGGGCCACCCAAATAAAAATCTGCGAGGTCAGGCAAACCTGCTGCTGGGTCTTCTGCCGTAAAACGGGCAATATGCCACGCAGCTTCAACCGTTTGCTTTAGGGCTGTTTCGCTAAAATCTGAAGTACTCGCAGAGCCACGCCTTTGGCCAGCAAAAACAGTGACCGCTAATGAACGATCTCGGGTTTGCTCAACGGTTTCGAGCTTACCCTTTCGTACATTAACCGATAAGCCCTGCCCTTCAGACACTTCAGCGACCGAGTCGCTGGCGCCTAAAGTCTTGGCATAATCAATTGCATGCGACACTAGCAATTCAAATTGCTTGCGATTTTCTTTAATTGGCAGTGTAGGAAGATGTTTACTCATGATGTTCCAATGTCAAAGACGCCTTATCATATCTAACTAGCCGACCGAGTGCGACCTATGACCATACAAAACCCTAAAAATATGACCCCAGACGATTCAGAACAGCACGAATATGATGGCCCAAGTAAGTCACAAATCAAACGTGAGATGCACGATTTGCTTGATTTGGGCAAAATTGTAGTCGAATTAAGTCGCGATCAGATTAAGCAACTGCCGCTTTCAGAGCGGCTTGAAGATGCGGTTTTTTTAGCGCAAAAAACCACAAGCCGCGAGGGTCGTCGCCGACAAATTCACTACGTTGGCAAGCTTATGCGTGACGCCCCAGCCGATTTGATACGACAACAAATCGACACTTGGAAAAATGGTTCAGTCGAAGACACCCGCGCCATGCACCGCTTAGAAACACTTCGCGATCGCTTACTTAACAGCGACGAGGCGTTAACCGAGTGGCTGTCACAAAACCCTGGTGTTGATGTGCAGTCGATTCGTGCGCAAATAAGGGCTGCCCGACGCGAACAGATGGCCAATTCTTCTTTACAACCTGGCCAAGAACCCCAGCGTAAAAACTTTAGAGCATTGTTTCAAACGTTAAAGTCGGTCTCAAAGCCCGCAGGCGCTCTGCCTGAGCCAACAGATGATGAATATTCATAAATAAACGGGCTATTACACCAAACCTTATACATTATTTATTGACCCAATTATGACCACACCTTTACTTGAATGCCTTGAAATTGAAACCGCCCCCAACCCTACACATACCGTCATTTGGATGCACGGCTTAGGCGCCGATGGTCACGATTTTGCGGGCATTGCGACCGAATTGGGAATCCCTAGCTCAAAAGCCGTGCGATTCATTTTTCCGCACGCTCCAGTTCAACCCATTACGATTAATGGTGGCATGGCGATGCGAGCTTGGTATGACATTCGTGTACCTACATTAATTCACGCTGAAGACGATCAGGGTATTTATGCCTCAGAACAATCTGTTGCTGCGTTAATTCAACATGAAAACAGTCGTGGCATACCTACTCAAAATATTGTGCTGGCTGGTTTCTCACAGGGTAGCGCCATGACGTTGCATATAGGGTTACGTTACCCTGAAACTTTAGCAGGCATGATTGCTTTGTCGGGTTACATACCCCTAGCCGGTCAAGCCGTGCAAGGCTGGTCAGAATCGAATCTAGCCACCCCCATATTCTTAGCCCATGGCACCTTCGACCCCGTGGTAACGTTTGACCGTGGCACCACCGCTCGCGATTTACTGTTGGCACATCACTACACCGTGAATTGGCATGCATACCCCATGCCGCATAGCGTTTGCCCTGAAGAAATTAGCGATATCGCAGATTTTTTACAGTCGATAATTTAAAAGCTTTCCACTTCGGGTGGGTTCAAGGTCAACCAAATACGACGCATTGACGGGTCTTCCTTGTCAACGTCGTCAACCATGCCCCAAGTTTGCATCAAATTACGCATGGGCCGATTATTAGCAATGACCAAGCCCTCTATGATTTCAAGGCCTTGGTCACGTGCGGCATCAATGAGTCGATTCATTAACTGACGGCCTAAGCCTTTACCTTGCCAATCGTCAGACACCACCAAGGCATATTCGGCTGTGCGACCATCTCGGTTGCGCAAATAATGGGCTAAACCAACAATAAGCTCTTGAGTTTGCCCTTGGTCGTCTATTTGCATCACAGTCGCAATTAACGCTAACTCACGGTGATAGTCGATTAAGGTATAGCGCGCCAACATCTTGGGGGTCAACTCGCGCATAACCGAGACAAAGCGCATGTACCGAGCCTCGTCAGACAAACTGCGTACAAAGCGCTGTAATGCACTCGCATCATCGGGCTGAATAGGTCGAATCAAACAACCCGTGCCATCATTTAACAATAACCTTTGCACCCAACGCCTTGGGTAGGGATGAATAGCCATGTGATTGTACTGAGAGACGCGTTCAACTTCGCGCTGCATAGGCTCTACGAGCCTAATTTCAGCCCGACGCGCAAACCACGACTCACCATGCAACTCGAGCGGGTCAATTGTGACCGCCTCAATCTCGGCGCACTCAGTTACCAAGTCTGAAACCCACTCAAGCATAACGATTAATTGACGTAATGCTTTTGGCGTCATGGCGTGTCGACCTAAGCGTTGCCAAATCTGGCTTCGCTTAACCAATCGACTCGCTAAAAATAAATTCAATGGGGCTAAATCAACACCGTCATCAAGGGGCGCCAACGCGCCCATCACACCGCCAGCTGAAAATCGAATGACTGGCCCAAAATGCACATCACGTATGACTGCAATACGATACACAATGGGTGACTCTTTGAGCGCTGAAACCGATTCATGAAGCGGAATATCTTCGAATACTAAATTGAATGTTTGAAATATAGCGAGTGATTGCTGGGTATCTAGAACCGTTTGACCGTTAGCATCAGACTGTGCAATTAAATAGCGTGCAGCCGCCACCTGCGGGGTTGCGTAGCTTGGCTCAGCGGGTTGAATTTGCAAAAGCAACTGCTGGTTGTAATGATAACTAGCTAGAACACCAAATGCGTTGGCTGCTGACTCGGGCGTTCTAAACGCAGGAGAACCCACATCGTCTAATAATCGACGTAGCGGTCGCATACTGGCATCGCCAATCAAGCAAGGTAAAACCGGTTTGCTTGAACGTTTAATGGTTTGTACCAGTTCATCTGTCAAAGCGTAAAAATCAGTTCGTGCATCGGGTGCAAAAATCAACAACACCCCATCTACTCCGTTATCTTCTATCATGTAATCAATTATTTCAGCGACGACGGATGGCATCAACGGTGCGTGCGTCACTATTGGGTTTAATGCTTTGGCACCCGGCTCTAATAATTTACCTAAACGCCGACGTGTTGCGGCGGTTAATTCGGCCTTCACGACTGGGCCCTTGCTGCTACTGATATCAAGTGCCAGCTGTGCTGGGCCTTGCCCATTTGATATAACCGCCATACGAGGGCCTTTTGGGCGTCGACTATGTGCAAATACTTTAAGTGCTGCAAATAATTGAATGTAATATCGCACCCTAACGGCACCAGCTCGTCGCAAGGCTGCGTCAAAAGCTGCGTTGGCTTGCTCGGTTTCAAGCGTCGCACCTGACTTCAAAACTACAACGGGCTTCACGCTGGCTGCTGCACGCAGAGCGCTCATAAACTCGCGACTCGCACCCACTTCATCAATGTATAGCGCAATACTGTCGGTGCGAGGGTCACTTGCCAAGTAATCAAGCACTTCAGGTAGATTGGTAAAGGCCTCATCACCAATTGCAATGACAGTAGAAAAGCCGATATGTGCATCATCGGCCCAATCCATCACGGATGCCATGATGGTGCGTGATTGCGCCACCAACGCCACACGACCACTTCGCGCCAGATGCGGATGCTGACTGAGATTTAACCCTAAATGGGGCCTTTGCAAGCCAAACGAGTAGGGCCCTAACAACGCCACATTATATTTTGTTGCCCACATTGTACAAAGTCGACGCGTACGATCTGGGTCAGGGTCAACCGCATCGTGCGCCATCAGCACAATGGCGCGGGGCTTGACCCGAGCCAAGTTAAACAACGTACGCTGTAACAATAAAGGTGGCATACAGACAACCACCAAGTCAACCCGTTCATCAGGGCCAACACCATTTAGAAGCGGTGGTAGCCCGCTAAGCTGACCTAATGGACACTCAACCACTGTTGTTTTACCCGCCATATCAGCAGGTAATGTTTTAAAAAGCGGTAAAGGACGATCACTGACAACCAGTAAACTGGTGGGCTCAAACAGTGGGTCAAGTGTGTGACGCAACATAAGTAACCTGACTTGTGGTGGTAGGCTTAAAAGGCATCAGAGCGCAGACTCATGATCAGGCTCTAAAATGTAGGGGTTAGCATAACGATTAACCTATCGTAACAAATTATTGTTGCATTGCAACAATATTAATATTTTACGCTTTTCTTTTTTCCCATTAAATATATCTCATCGCTTTTTTTAATCTTTCACAGCTTTATATTGGCAGTAAAAAACCTCTATGACAACAATGAACACAACTAACCGCCCTGTTCGTACTCGCTTTGCCCCTTCCCCAACAGGATTTTTACATTTAGGTGGGGCACGAACTGCACTATTTGCTTGGGCCTTTGCCCGTCATGCAGGCGGCACTTTCATATTACGGGTCGAAGACACTGATCTGGTGCGTTCAACCCCTGAAGCCGTGCAAGGCATTTTAGATGGTATGGCTTGGCTGGGTTTAAACGCCGACGAAGGGCCGTTTTATCAAATGCAACGCATGAACCGATATAGCGCTGTGGTGCAAGACATGTTGACAGCTGGCACCGCTTATCTGTGCTTCAGTTCACCCGAAGAGGTTGAAGCCATGCGCGATGCGGCACGCGCCCGAGGCGCCAAGCCTCGTTACGATGGCACATGGCGGCCTGAGGTGGGCAAAACTTTACCCGCCATACCTGTTGACCGTCAACCTGTTGTGCGGTTTAAAGGCCCCCTCGAAGGCGTCACAGCTTGGCACGATATCGTTAAAGGCCCCATTAGCTTTGCAAACGAAGAACTAGACGATTTAATTATTGCGCGCCCTGACGGCACACCCACTTACAACTTTTGTGTCGTCGTTGATGATTTAGATATGGGCATCAGTCATGTTTTACGGGGTGACGACCATGTCAACAACACGCCTCGGCAAATTAATATTTTAAAAGCCTTAGGGGCCTCCCTACCCGAATACGGCCATGTACCCATGATTTTAGGGCCCGATGGTGAAAAACTGTCTAAACGTCATGGTGCCGTGAGCGTGATGGAATACGACACGCAGGGTTACTTACCGGAGGCCATGATTAACTATTTAGCGCGTCTAGGCTGGAGCCATGGTGACGACGAAATTTTTGATCGAGAAACCTTCATTAAATGGTTTGATGCCGAGCACTTATCGGGCTCACCCTCACAATGGGACCCTAAAAAATTAAACTGGGTGAATAATCACTACATTAAACAAGCTAATAATCAAAGTTTGGCAAGTTTGATAAAACCACGCGTATTGGCTTTGGGGGGAATCCCCGATCAAGTTGATTTAAGTGCTGCAATTGGCCTACTAAAAGACCGATGCGACACGTTGGTTCAATTGGCTGATGCGGCCATGCTGTTTTGTGGTGAACCCGCAACACCCGACCCGGCTTTGGTTGCTCAACATATGACAGCACCCGCAATGGTCGCTCTAAGCGACCTCACGAACCAATTAGCAAGCGTAATTTGGTCGCAAGAGGTTATTAGCCAAACGATCAAAGCGGTACTCAGCAAACATAAGCTCAAAATGCCACAGTTAGCCATTCCCATTCGATTGGCTGTCGCGGGCACCACGCAAACACCCGCTATAGATGCGGTACTGAGCATAATGGGCTCAAAACTCGCATTAACAAGGCTTTTGCAACATACAACTTGATATATCGGGCGCTCAAGGGCATTGGGTCAAACCCGTGCCCAGTTATACGCAAAAAACGAGGGAAAATACTTAAAAAGAAAGTTTGACCTAAGCGGCTTGCGACACTAGAATTAGTGTCTGAGAATAAATAAAACACAAGATGTAGTGTTTACCCAGCCATTTCAGGGGTTGCCCATTTATTGCAACCCCTTCTCGCAGGAGCCCTTATGCAAGTTATTACCCCCACCCACTCTGTTGCCGAACATCAAAATATGTCAAGCACAGAACCTCGATCTGTTGTGCAACAGGCCTGGTCGCATTACAGCATCATTCGCCGCAACGGTTCAGTTGTTCCGTTTGCGCCTGGCAAAATTGGCATCGCCATGACCAAAGCCTTTTTGGCAGTCAATGGTGGCTCAGGTGCCGCCTCAGCCCGCGTGCGCGAAATAGTTGAACAGCTCACGCAACAAGTCGTCAGCGCCATGGTGCGCGGTCGCCCTAACGGCGGCACCTTTCATATTGAAGATGTACAAGATGCAGTTGAACTTGCACTCATGCGCTCAGGCGAACACGATGTCGCCCGTTCTTATGTTTTGTATCGCGAGCGTCGCTCGCAAGAACGCGCACAAGAACGTGCACAATCAGGCGCTAACGCACAAGTTGAAGCACCCGTTATTCACATCACTGAAAACGGCGAACGCAAACCACTCAACTTAGTTAAACTCCAATCAATTATTGAGGCAGCTGGTGAAGGCTTGGGCGACTTTGTTGATACCCAAACCATCCTGAAAGAAACCCTTAAAAACTTGTACGACGGCATACCGGTTGATGAAGTCTATAAATCAGCTATTTTGGCGGCACGCGCACAAGTTGAAAAAGACCCTGCCTACAGTAAAGTTACCGCTCGTTTACTGTTGCATACCATTCGCAAAGAAGTGTTAGCCGCTGACATTCCGCAACAAGACATGGCAACCGAATACGCCATTTGCTTCCCCAAACTCATCAAACGTAGTGTTGATGCCGGCTTGCTTAACCCAGAAATGGCTCGTTATGACCTTAAACGTTTAGGTGCTGCACTGAACGACAAGCGTGACTTGCAATTTGAGTACCTCGGGCTGCAAACCCTTTATGACCGTTATTTTTTACACGTTAAAGGTCAGCGCATTGAGTTGCCACAAATATTCTTCATGCGCGTCGCAATGGGTTTGGCATTAAAAGAAATCGATCGCAATGCTCGTGCCATTGAGTTTTATGAAATCTTGTCTTCATTTGATTTCATGAGCTCAACGCCCACACTGTTCAACTCAGGCACCACGCACTCACAATTGTCGTCATGCTATTTATCAACTGTTGCAGACGACCTTGATGGCATTTATGAAGCCATCAAAGAAAATGCATTACTTGCTAAATATGCAGGCGGTTTGGGTAACGACTGGACGCCCGTGCGCGCCATGCGTAGTCACATTAAAGGAACTAATGGTGAAAGCCAAGGTGTGGTACCTTTTCTGAAGGTAGTCAACGATACTGCGGTTGCGGTAAACCAAGGCGGCAAACGTAAAGGTGCCGTATGTTGCTACCTTGAAACGTGGCATCTTGATATTGAAGAGTTTCTTGAGTTACGTAAAAACACAGGTGACGAGCGTCGTCGTACCCACGATATGAACACCGCAAACTGGATTCCTGATCTTTTCATGCGCCGCGTCATTGAAGGTGGCGACTGGACACTCTTTTCACCTTCAGACTGCCCAGACTTGCACGACAAATATGGCAAAGCATTTGAAGCGGCTTACAACGGTTACGAAGCCAAAACCAAAACAGGTGAACTGTCACTTTTCAAAACCATGCCTGCTGCGCAATTGTGGCGTCGTATGTTGTCCATGTTGTTTGAAACCGGTCACCCATGGTTTACATTTAAAGACCCTTGCAATATTCGCTCACCACAGCAGCACGTTGGCGTCGTTCATAGCTCGAACCTATGCACAGAAATCACCCTCAACACCAATGATTCAGAAATTGCCGTGTGTAACTTGGGTTCCGTCAACTTGGTGGCACATTTAAAAGCTGATGTTAACGGTCAGCTCAGCCTTGATCACGAAAAGCTTGAGCGTACAGTTAAAACTGCAATGCGCATGCTTGATAACGTGATCGACATTAACTTCTATGCGGTTGACAAAGCGCGGGCATCAAACTTGCGTCACCGCCCAGTCGGCATGGGTATCATGGGGTTTCAAGATAGCCTGCATATGATGCGTGTACCTTACGCTTCAGATGCGGCTGTTAAGTTTTCAGATGAGTCCATGGAAGCCGTTTGCTACCACGCATACAGCGCATCATGCGATCTGGCAGCAGAGCGTGGTCGTTACGCAACCTACGAAGGTTCATTGTGGTCTAAAGGTATCTTGCCGCAAGACTCAGTTGAAATGTTGCGTGAAGCGCGCGGCGGTTACGTTGAACTTGACGATTCAAGCTCACTTGACTGGACTTCGTTGCGTGCACGCATCAAACATCATGGCATGCGCAATTCTAATTGTGTTGCAATCGCCCCAACCGCAACAATTTCAAATATTATTGGGGTGTCTGCCTGCATCGAACCAACCTATCAAAACTTGTACGTTAAATCGAATCTATCCGGTGAGTTCACAGTGGTTAATGACCATCTTGTTCGTGACCTCAAAAAACTGGGCCTCTGGGACGAAGTCATGGTCGCTGACCTGAAGTACTTCGACGGCAGTCTTGCCCGCATTGATCGTGTTCCTCAAGAATTGCGCGAGTTATACGCGACCGCGTTTGAAGTCGATGCAAGCTGGGTTGTTGAGTGTGCAGCACGTCGCCAAAAATGGATTGATCAAGCTCAGTCATTAAATATTTATATGGCTGGTGTATCAGGTAAGAAACTTGACGAAACATACAAGCTGGCCTGGATACGTGGTTTAAAGACAACCTACTACCTACGTACAATGGGTGCAACCAGCGCAGAGAAATCTACCGGGCGTGGCGGTGAACTCAACGCTGTTAGCATGAACCCAACGGGGGGTGTAGCTGCTTCGGCTGTTACATCAAATCTTCCAGAAGCTGAAATATTAGGCGCCGCATGCACGATGAGACCGGGTGATCCGGGCTTTGAAGAATGCGAAGCGTGCCAATAACTCAAACGAACACTAAGGAAAATTCATCATGTTAAATTGGGAAGACGATACCAACCCCATAGCCACCGCCGCACCAGGCGTGGCCCCAAAAGCACCCGCAGCAACGAATGCGCCAACACCTGCAGCTGCGCAACCTAACGTGCGTGCAGCAACAGGTGTATTTGGCGATACAGCCTTACCCACACCAGGATTAAGCGCTAAACCAACCGATACAGCCCCTGCTGCTGAACAACCACGAGTTAAGGCTGCTGACAAACGCATCATCAATGGCCAAACTGATGTCAATCAGTTGGTACCCTTTAAGTACAAGTGGGCTTGGGAAAAGTACCTTGCCACCTGCGCCAATCACTGGATGCCGCAAGAAGTCAACATGTCTCGCGACATTGCATTGTGGAAAAATCCCAACGGGTTGACTGAGGACGAGCGACGTATTGTTAAGCGAAATTTGGGTTTCTTTGTAACGGCTGACTCTTTAGCGGCTAACAATATTGTGTTGGGTACCTATCGCCACATTACCGCGCCTGAATGCCGTCAGTTTTTACTGCGCCAAGCATTTGAAGAAGCGATTCATACACATGCTTATCAATACATTGTTGAAAGCTTAGATTTAGATGAGTCTGAAATTTTTAATGCGTACAACGAAGTCCCTTCGATTCGCGCTAAAGACCAGTTCTTGATTCCTTTTATTGATGCCATTGCAGACCCTCACTTTCATACTGGCACCACGGCAGACGACCAGAAGCTTTTACGCTCACTGATCGTGTTTGCCTGCCTCATGGAAGGTTTGTTTTTCTACGTAGGCTTTACGCAAATTTTGGCACTCGGTCGTCAAAACAAAATGACTGGTGCAGCTGAACAGTACATGTATATTTTGCGTGATGAATCGATGCATTGCAATTTTGGTATTGACCTCATCAATACCATCAAGTTAGAGAATCCACACTTGTGGACGCCTGCTTTCCGCGAAGAAATGCGTGATTTATTTAACCAAGCCGTTGAACTTGAGTACGCTTATGCTGAAGACACCATGCCACGTGGCGTGTTGGGCTTAAATGCAGCCATGTTCAAATCATATTTACGATTCATCGCAAACCGTCGGTGCCAACAAATTGGCTTAGAGCCTTTGTACGCGCAGGAAGAAAACCCCTTCCCCTGGATGGCTGAAATGATTGACTTAAAGAAAGAAAGAAACTTTTTTGAGACACGTGTTATTGAGTATCAAACAGGTGGTGCGCTTAACTGGGAATAACCCCCTTGAGCAACCTCTTAAGTGCTTGGCGTCTCAAAACGTGAAGGGTAAAGGCGGTGCAACGAAACTTAGTTGCATCGTATGTTATTAAAAGAGTGATGAGTCGGTATATCGACTCGAGTACTTTTTTAATAACAGTGCAGCATTCTATGACACACATTGGCATTTGCCGGCAAAGTTGCTTGATGTGTGTCACGTGAATAGCGCGGGCTTTGGTGACGACCCATTTGGGTGGTTTTCAAGGCACGCGTTCCTTGTTTTGGGATCCTGACTTAAGGAGTTAATCATGGCAACAGCCAAGAAAGCAGTTAAGAAAGCAGTCAAGAAAGTTGCAGCTAAAAAAACAGTCGCAAAAAAAGTAGTGAAAGCGGCCGTAAAGAAAGTGGCAGTCAAAAAAGTCGCGGCTAAGAAAGTAGTCAAAGCTGCCGTAAAAAAAGTTGCAGCAAAAAAAGTTGTG
>CALBMZ010000147.1 GCA_937896225.1 uncultured Alcaligenaceae bacterium
TGGCAAATTTCAAACATGATTACCGACTCGCCTTATATCATGATGATTTGCCTATCATTTCGGTGGCCAATATATTAAATTTGACACGAAGTGATGTTCATTATGTTGGTTTGCAAGTTTAAGTGCTTTAATTTTGTTAGATTAGTTGACGGTCGTTTGATAAATTTGAATTGGAAACACATTACTGTCTGAAACAAATTCAGAAATAAATAACTACACGATAGACGGCGATGTTTTCAGGGTGCTGATAAACGACGAAGCGCAATATTCACTTTGGCCTGCTGGTCAGCAAGCATCAGCAGGGTGCACTTAAGTTGACTTCACGGGTGGCATGCAGGAATGTAGTGATGCTGTCGATCAGCATTGGATAAATATGCGACATCTCTGCTTAAAAAAGACCATGGCTTTTTGATTTCAAGCAATTCCGCTATTTGTCTTAAGCGCCTACTTTATTAAAAGTCGGCAACGTGTTTGTAAAAGCCAGGGTTGATCCTACGTTGGGTTTGACAGTTGATTTAGTCAATCTAAATGTGTGTCAAATTTAAAAGTTTTTTAAAGCACTGCTATCTCGGAAAAGCATGCATCCTCAAAACTCGGAGCAATTCAATTTATGAGTTCACCCTCAGTTGCTCACTTTGTTGATGTTAATCGATGATGACTCTAAGCGTTTTTTCATAAAATACTGAAACGTTTGTTGTACGACGTACTTTAAAAACAACAGTGTGAGAACAAAGAAAAGCGTACTTAAAAAAGTGATGGCGATGCGTTCCCAGCGGCTGTCTAAAGATTCAATGTACCAACGTGTGAAGTTCACCGCTTCATGAACACCAATTGCGGCACCTGCGCTAGAACAAATGAGCGACACAATGAAAACGCCAAATAAATTGGGCACAATGAGGTAAGACTGCTCTATCTCTCCGTGACGCCGATGTTCAAAAAAGGTTGTAAACAGGTCGGCACAAGCGGGCGCGGCAAAACCAGCTATCGCCAAAATCAATATGATTTCCAACCTAACTGAGGGTGTCAGGCTTTCCAGTAAAACCGATGAACCCAGGGCGCCCAAAAGTATAAATATGAGTATGTAAAATGGAAAAGCACGCATGATGCTAATTACCGTCGCAATCAATTTATTCGTGTACGGAACGTTTTGTTTTGTGATGACTAGGCAGAACCCAATTACAATACCAGTTAAACATGCACCCAAACCCACGCGTAAGTTGATTGAAAAAGCGTAGAGGTAAGCGAAGAAGTTATCTTGCATGTTTGTGCCCTGTAGGATTCAAACGATCAAAGATTCGGCCTGTGGTAACAATAATGACTTGTACAGCTACACCATAAAAAAGGGCTAACAAAGTCAAGGTTGTAACACGTTCACCTGTAAAGGCGGTGATGTCAGTCATAGACGACAATAACTCAGGAGCCCCAATAAAAGCGGCAATGGGACAGCATTGTGCCGCTGTGATGAGGCATGCCCGTACACGCACACGAGCTACCTTTAGGCTAGGAAGCAGGCGTGCCTGGAGACCTAAAGTCTTAGAGGCTTCATACAGGGCATAGCCCCCAGTCGCTCCCTCACCTAGCCCGATGACGACTGCTGCCATACCCAACGCTAAGGCACCGCTGTAAGCCGTGACTGAGGATGCAAGTAAATACCCTAGTATCAAAATAAAGAGAGTGGGGGCATTGAGTAGAAAAATCGCCGTCGCTTTGCTGGCATAGTGAACAACTAATCGCTTAGACGTTATGAGCTTAAAGAAAACGATACAAAATAATGCAGTGGTAAGTTGTGCAGCAAGCAATAAAATGATGGAGTTAATAACGCCAGATTTCATAATGCTGAGCGAGTCTTTGTCAGAAAACACTAGCAATAACGGTTTCCAACCAAACAAGCGCTGAGTAGCGTCCTGAAATTTTTCAATATAGGGCGCCAAAAAACTTTTTGTGTTGGGTGCATGAAAAGGTGGCACAAAGCATTCAGGTAAGAGGTCTCCGGAAGGCTGATAACAAGCTGGTGAAGACCATGTCATGTTTTGCTCTTTCAAAAAAGAACTTAAAACACCATGCGTTTGCGCCATTGACATCATATGCCCTGACCCATGCAAACCCGCAATAATGAGAGAGACGGCTTCTCTAAGATGCTTTCCTTTAGATTTTTCAACGCCAATTCCCCACGGGCCCTCATCAAAAGAGAACTTCTCTTCGTAAGCGTTTCGTAATTCAGGTGGAGCCTGTTCACCGAGGACGCCAATCTGCAAGATAGGACGGTCATAAGCCACAAAATCGCAAGCGCCAAATTTTAGAGCGTCAAATAATTGCCCAGGTGATTCATACATCAGTATGCGTATATTGTTTTGTGCGAACATTTTGTTGGAATAGGCGCCTGTTTGAACACAAACGGATTGCGTACCAATATCCTCAAATGACTTAACGGTTAGATTTTTTTTACCCACCACCGCAGTGGGAGATGAGTAGTAAGGCGGTCTGACAAAATCGATGATTTGATCTCGCGCCTCGGTGTGCGTCATATTAGCCAAGACCAGATCGACTTGTCCTTCTAAAAGAAATCGAAATCGGCTTTCAAACACCACGGGGACAAATTGAACTTTTACGCCTAGTAATTTTGCGATTTCACTTGCAAGGTCAATTTCAAAACCAACATAGGTTTTGTCGACGAGGTCTCCAAAACCTTGCAAACTAAAATTTACGCCAATCTTGATAACATGGTTGCACAAGATTTCTTGCAACCTATCGTTATAGTTTTTGTCACAACCCAAGCTTTTTTCTTGATTAAGAAGTGCATCAAGCTTAGCTGCTGGACCAGCCAGCAAGATTGATTGCCCCATGACCAGCCATGGCATAAACAAACAAACGATCAGTAACGCTTTAAATAACCGGCTGATGATCATAGATATATATCAAACCTTTTTAGGCTGAATTATTTGAGTTTAAACCAACAATTTAAGTTAATTAAGCTTTGACACAAACTCCAATAATTGCTGTAATTAGTGGGGTTTTTATCACACAACGATTATAGGTGCCTTCGCTCATAAATAAA
>CALBMZ010000148.1 GCA_937896225.1 uncultured Alcaligenaceae bacterium
AATGTAGATTTAAAAAACTAATTTGCATTTTTAGTGTTGAAGACAGGTGTGGTCATCTTATTGTGTTCCTTCACCTGCTTCATTTATGACCGATTCTCATGTCGGTCTGGGCGATTTCCCCGCCGGTATATTTAGATTTCATAGACTACGTTCGTAACTTTATGATACAAAAAAGATGCAAATAGTATGATTAATGTAGCAGATAGTCTTTTTTTTGTTCAAGACCTTTGATTTGGTTGCATGCGGGCACGTAGTGAGTCGTAAATAGGTTCACCGCCCATTAGCGTTGCAACTAATGCAGAAGCCACGCTGGCGATCAGTAAGGGTGGAATTAAAGAAACATTGCCGCTCATTTCCACAATCAATAAAACGCCTGTTAAAGGGGCCCGTACAACTGAGGTAAAAAACGCGGCCATACCAACTAGAGCAAATGCAGTGGTATTGGTCATGTACTCAACCGGAACGATGAAGTTTACCCCCGAGGCGAACAATGCGCCCACGGTAGCGCCCAGAAGCAGCAAGGGTGCAAAAAGCCCTCCTGGCGTGCCTGCGGAATACGAAAGTGGGCCCAAAGACCAACGTACCAAACCCAAAATAATGAGGGTAGCAACGCTAAATTGCCCCATCAACACCGTTTGCGCCTGCATTTCACCGCCGCCCACCCAGGTGGGCTCAAAGTAGCCCACAGCCCCAATCAAACCACCTATACAAGCTGCTTTAAACTCAGGTGCCACACGAGGTGCAATGGAAGTAAATACGTTCAAACCCAACAAAACAGAGCGGTTATACATCACCCCTAGGGCGCCCATCCAGCAACCAAAAAAAGCATACAAAATCATGGTGGTGATGTCAGTGGGTAAAAAATCACCGACTTTAAATTCAACAACGTTACCGAAGTAAGCGCGGTACACGGCAATGGCCGTTGCCACCGCAACCAAGGTTACTAAGGCGCGGCGAAGGGTGACGCGTCGTGCGACTTCTTCAATCACAAAGGCTGCGCCAGCTAAAGGCGCATTAAACGCAACCGCAAGACCTGAACCCGCTACTGCGGTGTAGAGTAAAAATTTGTCGTTACGGTTAAGTCGGAACAACTTGCCACATTGCGTACCAATGACTGCCGCCATTTGAATGGTTGGGCCTTCACGACCAAGCGCCATGCCCGGCACCATAGAAAGCAAACCACCAATGTATTTAATGGGAAGCACTCTTAGGGGCGGCGGGCTAGCATGGCCTCGCATAACGGCCTCAACGTGTTGTACGCCGCTGCCTGAGGCGCTTGGGGCAAAACGAATTAACCAACGGGCTAAACCCACACTTAAGGCGGCGATGGCGATAGCACCGATCCAGCCAGGTAGGCCAAATAAACCGTTTGCACGCCACTCGGCTAAGACTTTTGCAAAGCCTTGCCCACCGTGCATCAGTAACCAATGAAAACTGCCCCCCACTATTCCCACGGCAATGCCTGCTAAGGCACCGACAAGTAGTAAAACGAGCAACCCGTGACCTTCTTCGACAAGGGATTCGTCTATTGAGTCAGGGCCGTCTGGCGTGGTAATAGGGAGATCAATGTCAGGCATTTGAGGTGTGTTGAGGCTTTTTTCTTGCATAAGATAATAGATTACACAGTTAGGGTTACCCACAAGCGTAACCCAAGTCACCTAAAGTGTGCACGGTGCTAATATGGAATATGACAATCATGCAGTCAAAACTGTAGCCTGCACAAATAATTGAAACAAAATATATAGGTATTTAGAAAATGAATATTCCTGCTTATGTTCGTCACGAAGGTTTGAAGCAATGGGTTGCCCAAATAGCAGCCAAAACGAAGCCCGCTCAAGTTGTATGGTGTGATGGGTCGCAAGAAGAGTATGACCGCTTATGCGCTGAAATGGTGCAAGCGGGTACTTTACATAAACTAAATGCAGAAAAACGCCCCAATTCTTTTTTGGCACGATCGTCACCTGATGATGTTGCGCGCGTGGAAGACCGTACTTTTATTTGTACGCCAGATAAACAAGATGCAGGCCCGACGAACAATTGGATGGCGCCAGAAGACATGCGTCAAACCCTTGACGGCTTGTTTGAAGGTTGCATGGCTGGCCGCACGATGTATGTCGTACCATTTTCGATGGGACCCTTAGGTTCACCGATTGCACAAATTGGTATTGAACTCAGTGACTCACCCTATGTGGTGGTCAATATGCGCATGATGACGCGCATGGGAAAATCCGTGTATGACGTGCTCGGTGAGCAGGGTGATTTTGTACCCTGTGTACACAGCGTTGGCGCACCTTTGACGGCTGGCCAACAAGATGTGCCTTGGCCTTGTAACAACACTAAATATATTGTGCACTTTCCACAAACACGTGAGATTTGGTCTTATGGTTCAGGTTATGGCGGCAATGCGTTATTGGGTAAAAAATGTTTTGCCTTGCGTATTGCGTCAAACATGGGGCGAGATGCTGTTAAACAGTCAAATACAGGCTGGTTGGCTGAACACATGTTGATTTTAGGGGTTGAAACCCCGTCTGGCCAAAAATATCACATCGCTGCAGCGTTTCCATCGGCTTGCGGTAAAACCAACTTTGCCATGCTTATTCCGCCAACAAGTTTGAGTGAGCAAGGTTGGAAAATAACCACCATTGGTGACGATATTGCTTGGATCAAGCCTGATGCAAAAGGGCAATTACGCGCCATCAACCCTGAAGCGGGTTATTTTGGTGTGGCACCCGGAACCAACGACAAATCAAACCCTAATTGCATGGCATCGCTTAAAGAAAACGTTATTTTTACCAACGTTGCCTTGACCGATGACGGCGATGTTTGGTGGGAAGGTCTCAGCAAAACGCCCCCTGCACACTGTATTGATTGGCAAGGCCGTGACTGGTCGCCCGAGCAGGCAAAAGAAAAGGGTATTAAGGCTGCGCACCCCAATGCACGCTTTACGGTTAGTGCCACCCAAAACCCCGTTCTTGATGACGCTTGGGACGACCCCGCAGGTGTCGTGATTGATGCCTTCATCTTCGGAGGTCGACGCTCAACCACGGTGCCACTGGTGACTGAAGCCCGTAATTGGCAAGAAGGTGTTTATATGGCCGCCACAATGGGTTCTGAAACCACCGCAGCAGCAACGGGTAAACAAGGCGTGGTTCGTCGTGACCCTTTTGCAATGCTACCGTTTTGTGGTTACAACATGGCCGATTACTTTACGCATTGGCTTGACTTGGGTATACGCTTAGAAACTTTAGGCGCTAAATTGCCCAGCATTTTTTGTGTGAACTGGTTTCGCACAGATGAAAGTGGTCAGTTTGTATGGCCTGGTTTCAGTGAAAATGCACGCGTATTAAAGTGGATGGTATCTCGCATTGAGCAGCAAGCGCAGGGCGTTGAACATGTGTTTGGTTTAAGCCCTCGCTACGAAGACTTAGATTGGACTGGCCTAGAGTTTTCTGAGCAATTGTTCGAACGCATAACATCAATTGATGCGCAAGCATGGCATGAAGAGTTTGCTTTGCACGATGCATTGTTTGAGCAACTGGCTCAAGGTCTTCCCCCAAGCCTACGTCAAATTAGGCTTGAGTTAGAGGCAAAACTGTCAGCTTAAAACGTCGCAAGCAGCTGCCAAGACCGTGTGGTCTTGGCAGATAAAAACTGCAATTTCATCAGGGTTCATTAGCTCTAATATCTCTAGAATTGACTCACCCACGTCGTTCAGTATGTCGAGCGATGAAACATGAATGGGTTGCCCGCGGTCGAAAACCGATTGCGGCATCCGTTGAGGCAAAATGCTTGGGTCGGGGGGGCCAATCAGTAAAAATACGGTGAAGTGAACTGATTCGCTGGTGATGTCAAACTCAACAAAAGGTGAATCTGACTTTTCATCTGACTTTTCATCTGACTTTTCATCTGACTTTTCGTTAGCCGATTCATTTTCTATGCGTTTAATTTCTAAGCCAGGAATCATTTCTCATCACCATTTGGGCTGTTTACTGCTTCAAGCAGTGTGTTGAGCATGGGTATAACCTCGGCTGTCATTAAAGCAAAGTCAGCGTCAAGCTTTTCTTGTGCATCAAGTGAAGCGCCACCATCTTGCTCATCTAAAATATCAAGTGCTTGTAATCTCTTAATGTCGAACTCATCAGTCAGCACAAAACTGATTCGATCTTGCCAAGTTAAACCCAGTCGATTGCATTGGTGCCCTGCCTTAATATGGCGCTCTATTTCCTCAGGTGTAATGTCGTGTCGAACGTAACGAACAGACCCGCCTTGTTGCCCAGAAGTTTGCCATTGGCAGTCTTGCTCTAAGCTTAAACCGGTTGCAGGTGTTTGTTCCAGCATCCAGTTTGTCATGATGGCGCTAGGAGAGTGAGTCAATGTTAATGGCTCAATAGGGTAGGGGTGTACTGATTTACCCACGAACGTAAGAACCTGCTCTGCGCCACCGGTTGATGCACTGTCAATGACAAACCAACGGTTTACGGGGTCAAGCCAAATATGAATATCACGAGCAATACTGAAAGCGCGTGGGGTGAGTTCATCAATAACTTGCTCTTTTAAGTCTTTAATTTGCTTACGACCTGGCTTAAAGCCCTGCTGTGCTTCGAGATCAGCTGCTCGTTCGCGAACGACGGTTTGAATGACAGAGCTAGGTAATAGTTTTTTTTCAACCCGTAAAGCGAATAAAAGTTGTTTGTTTACTTCAACGACCAAAGCGTCTTGGCCTTGGCGCGGGGGTACCCAACCGAGATTAGGCTCTTTAGCGCTAGCTTGGCTAACAAACGCGTGGGCTTGCAATTGTTTTTCTAAGGTTTCACGCGCGTAGGTGCCTTCAGTAGACAGCCGAAAAAGTTTAAGATTCTTGAACCACATAATTAACACTCAAAAAAATAGACATTCTAGCCTTGTCATATCAAACAACTTTAAATACAGGCTAAATTTATCTAACAAGTGGGTCAGTGATGTTGGTTCAGATAAAAGGTGTTATACGAATCATGACCTTAACTGAACGAATTTATTACGTGGGTTAAAAAATTAGGCGTATCAAGACGTTAGACCATCAAAACAGGTGTGCACCAATAAATCAATGATGTCACTATCGGTAAACGCACCACCCATTTTTAAGAAATCAGCAACGGGGTCACATGCACGTGCAAAAATAGTGTAAAGAATGATTTCTGCTGGCAAAGCGGCTGAAAGCTGCCTTTTTTCTTGTGCATCAAGAATCCAGTCGCCAAGTTGAGTCGTCAGTTCTTGAATGCGCTCAATGTAAGGTTCGTGACCCAGTAAAGCTTGTTGAATGCTTGAGCGTGTTGAGGGTAAATAAGGCATTTCACCCTGTAAATGCAAAGATATTCCCCAACGTACAATAGCTTTTAATTTGTCTTTAGATTCTAAATGTTGAGGTTGTCGATTTACTTCGACCAAGGTGTGGTCAAGTAATCGTGTCATCGAGGCGGCAGCTAAAGATTCTTTTGATGGAAAATGCTTATACAGGCTGGCTTTGGCTATGCCCACATCGGCAGCAACTTCGTCCATCGTCATTAGATCAAAGCCTTTTTGTGACAATAGCCGATTCACAGAATCGAGAATGGCATTTTCACGAAACTGCATTTGTTGTTGTTTAAAGCTCGGTTTCTTGGGGGTGATGGTGGCGTTCATAAAGAAAGAGGCGGTGGTCCCGTTTTATTTCCAATTGGTATGTTAAAAGACTGACTAGTATTTATTGTGTACTATAATGTCAAGATTGTGATTTTAAACGCTTTTTAAATCTTTTACCCTATGCATGACAAAAATTTTTCTGTCGATATGAAATTAACGGATGGTGCGAATTGGCTAGTTGTTGGTGAGGGCGTGTTTTCTTGGAGTGTTTTTCGGTTTTACCGAGCCCGATTGATGAGTGCTTCAGGGCGGTTTGACCCTGAATTGCCATATCGATTAGAAATCACTTACCTCAGACGGTTATCGGGCAGCCAAATCTCACAAGTAACAGGTGCTGAGATGAAGCGTTTAGCTCAGGCAGGGGTTGCCAGTTGTGTGAAAATACCCTTGAACACAATTGACACTTGGGTTAAGAAACTAGAACAGTTTTTGCCAGACGTCTCCCTTTCAGATCAATTAGTTGGTGTATTCCAGCCTGCTCAAGGGGTTTGGTTTTTTGATGCCGAACACGCCTTAGGTCATATCGCCGAACCGTCATTTGTACAAGCCTTTACAGCCATTTGGCTTGATCCTCAAACTCGTGCGCCAAAGCTCAGAGGCGATTTGTTAAAACTAGCTGATAACGGTAACACCCAATTTAGTAGAGCATCATCATGACTCCTCTCTCACAACGAATTGCGGTAGTGGGAGCTGGCATTTCAGGCTTGTCTGCGGCTTGGTTGCTACAAGCGCAGCATGAGGTTGTATTGTTTGAGTCAGGGTCTTATTTTGGGGGTCATGCTAATACGGTTGACGTGACCTTAGAGGGTAAGACACACCCCGTTGATACAGGGTTTTTAGTGCTTAATGATTTAACTTACCCTAATCTTCTGGCCCTATTTAAAGCGTTAAATGTTCAAACTCATGCCAGTGAAATGACGTTTGGCGTGTCAATTGATACACCTGATGTTGAGTGGGCAGGTACATCTTTAGCCACGCTATTTGCCCAAAAACGCAATGCTTTTAGACCTGCCTTTTTGGGCATGTTGATCGATATTGCGCGTTTTAATCGTCATGCTCAAACCTATCTTGAACAAAGCACGCTTGAGCCCGTGTCATTGGGTCAGTTATTGCAGAAGCACGGCTATGGTCAATCTATGCAAGACTGGTATTTGTTGCCCATGGCAGCCGCCATCTGGTCCTCAACAGTCCGTGATATTTTGCAATTTCCGGCGGCAACTTTCTTACGTTTTTGTATCAATCATCGTTTACTACAGGTTAATCAAAGGCCTCAATGGCGTACCGTTCTAGGGGGGTCGCGTACTTACGTTAAAGCGATTATTGACCAATTGGCAGATGCTCGCCTTCAAACCCCCGTGCAAAGCATTAAACGTTTTGACGACCACGTTTTAGTAAATGGCGAGCGATTTGATTCGGTTGTTATGGCCTGTCATGCCCCGACCGCTCTAAAACTGTTAGATGCCCACCCTGAAGAAACAGCTGCACTAGGCGGCTTTCGTTATCAGACAAATTATGCAACGCTCCACACTGATAAGAAGTTATTGCCGCGTCGACAAGCAGTATGGTCAGCTTGGAATTACGCGATGGTGGGTGGCGATCAAGTCGATCGACCAACCTCAGTGTCATATTTAATTAATTTATTACAACCCTTACCCTTTAAAACACCCGTGATTGTGAGTTTGAACTCGCATGTTGAACCCGACCCTGCGCACATCATTCAAACATTCGAATACGAACACCCCGTTATGGATCAAGCAGCCATTGAGGCACAACAGGCTTTACCAGGTTTACAAGGAAAGCGGCGAACATGGTTTTGCGGAGCATGGTGTGGATATGGCTTTCATGAAGACGGCTTGAAGTCTGCAATGGCTGTAGCAAAAGGCTTCGGAATAAAAGCCCCTTGGGTCGATGCTTCAGGCCATTTAGGCCATTTAGTCAAGTCTAAAGAGGCAAGCCATGTTGACTGAACCACAGTTAGAAAGCCCGCTAATTAAGCTTGGTGATGCGCAGATCATGCACGCTCGCCTAAGACCATTCGTGCATCGATTTTTCTATAAGGTATTTTGTTTACAAATCAGGCTTGATCAACCTACAGCCTTGAACCGACTGAACACATGGTTGTTTGGGGTAAACAAAAAACGTCCAATTAGTTTCATGAATGCTGACCACGGCGCACGCGATGGTTCAGACCTAATGGTTTGGCTAAAACAAACTTTGCGTTTGACAGGGCATGCGTTGCCTGGTGGTCAAGTTTGGTTGCAGTGCTTTCCACGAATGTTTGGTTATGTGTTTAACCCCGTTAGCTTTTGGTTTCTATACGACCAACAAGGGCAATTGATTTTATTACTCGCCGAAGTCAACAATACCTTTGGTCAAAGGCACCAATATGTTTTGTCTGATGAGCAGGGTGGCGTATTGAAGCCTGGTTGCACGGTAGCGTGTGAAAAAGTATTTCATGTCTCTCCTTTTTGTCTCGTAAAAGGTGAGTACAAATTTGCAATTCAACAGACTTCAAAGGGTGAAAAAATTTCAATTGATTACTTTGATGACCCGATGATTAATCAAGCCCTAGTGCTAACTGCCATTACCACTGAGTTTCAAAAGTTTTCTATGATTGCATTAGTCAAACGATTGCTAGACATGCCCTTTATGACTTTGGGTGTGATGGCGCGTATTCATTTGCAAGCGTTTAAGCTCTGGCGTCGTGGGGCTAAATTTCATTCAACCCCACCGCTTGGGCAACACACTGTAACAACAAATAAAGGGGGTGACCTTGAGCACGACTGATGGCCAACCAATTCTTTCAGTAACCAGCCGTCGTTCGATTATGGCTCGCATACTATTGGCAGAGTTAGGTCAAACACAAGAAGGGCTCATTCACTTTACTGACCCTGATGGTCAAACATATGAATTTGGTATGCCTCAATCTGAGCTAAAGGCTGATTTACACATTTTAGATTGGCGAGCAGCCTCATTGATGATTCGTCAAGGTGATGTGGGTTTCGCATTAGCCTTAAGTAGGGGGTGGGTTAAAACCCCTGATATGCGTAATTTATTTCTCATTGCGTTACGAAATGAAAACCATGTTGATACGGTACACGGCCGTTGGTGGCCATTATTGTTAAAGCGATTGGTGCATTGGGTTTTACGTGACAACAGTCGTCGCGGCAGTCGCAAAAATATTATTAGTCATTATGACTTAGGCAACCCTTTCTACGAACTGTGGTTGGACCCAAGTATGAGTTATTCCTCTGCATGGTTTGGTCGTGCCAGCAAAAGACCTAGCCACGAGGTAGCCATAACGGTTGAGGCCTTGTACTCGGCGCAACAAGCCAAATACGATCACATTATTGATGCATTAAACGCCAAACCAGGTGACCGTATTTTAGAAATTGGGTGTGGCTGGGGTGGGTTTGCACAGCGAGCAGCCGAGCGCGGTTTTAAAGTATATGGCGTGACCATTTCTGATGCACAATTAAAGTTTGCGCATGAGCGCATCATGCGAGTAGGGTTGAGTCACCAGGTTGAGTTAGTGCGTCAGGACTATCGTGATATTCAAGGACAGTTCGACCATATTGTTTCAATTGAGATGTTTGAAGCGGTTGGTATGCGCCACTGGCCTACCTATTTTGAAACGCTTAAAAAGTGTCTCAAACCCGGTGGTCATGCTGTATTGCAAGTGATTGATATTGATGATCAGTATTTTGACCACTATAAAAGCCATACAGACTTTATTCAACAGTTCATATTCCCTGGCGGTATGTTACCCAGCCCATCACATATGAAACAAGGTGCTGAGGCAGCCAATTTAAAAGTTGACTCAACAGTGAGCTTTGGTTTTGATTATGCCCGCACCTTGCGAGCTTGGCTTGAACGTTTTGATGCACAAGTGGGGACAATTCGAACCCAAGGGTTTAGTGAATCTTTTATTCAACTTTGGCGCATGTATCTTGTGTATTGCGAAGTTGGTTTTCTTGAATCTCGAACGGATGTGAAACTATGGACACTTTCTCAGCCCCTAAATCGTTAGGTATTAAGTCTAAGAGCACGCATTTTTTGAGTCTTTACATTAAACAATATCTCGTAAGGTGTTTAACAGCTGTTTGCCTGACTTTTGCATGTTTTGTAGCACCCGTGCAAGCTGGTTGGCAATCGCTATTGCCTGATGCCCAACCCCTCGGTGCAGGTGAATTGCGTCGTTTTGGTTTCTTAATATACGACGCTAAACTTTTGACTCAGACGGGTCGCTATAGTCCCGATCAGCCTTTCGCATTGCAACTGGTTTATGCCCGTACGATTGCAAAAGATCGCATTGTGAACGCTTCACTTGATGAGATGCAAGGTTTAGGCTTTGACGTGGAAGCTAACCCGCAATGGCGTGTTGCGCTTGAGAAAGTTCTGGTTGATGTTAAAGAAGGTGATGAAATAACAGGTGTGTATTTGCCAGGACAGGGTGCTGTTTTTTTTCATAATGAGCAACGAACAGGTCGTTTAGATCTCTCTTTAGCACAAGCTTTTTTCTCTATTTGGCTTGACCCAAAAACCAGCGAACCTGACTTGAGAACAGCATTGATTGGCAAGCCTCAATAATGCTGGACTCAGCTGCCTTATCGCGTTATGGTGCCTTGTCATTGCCCTTGGCAATGGCGATGTTGCCTGTGTATATGGTGGCCCCTAAGTTTTATGCTGACACCTTAGGGGTTAGTTTATCGGCTTTGGGTATATGCCTATTATTAGTTCGACTGTTTGACACCGTTCAAGACCCTTTAATTGGGCGTTGGGTAGACACCCTAAGTCGTTATCGTCACGGTTGGTCGATTTTAATTATGGGTGCGGCCTTTTTATTGGCTTTAGGTTTTATTGCTTTGTTCATACCCGCTGTCACGGGTGAAGTGCCTTTACTTATTTGGTTGTCGCTCAGTCTAGTTGTTGTGTATACCGCACACAGTCTCATCAATATTTGTTATTTGGCTTGGGGCGCTCGTTTAACCGATGATGTGGCAGGTCGTGCTCGCGTGACAGCTTGGCGTGAGGCGATTGGCGTCATAGGCGTCGTTTTAGCCTCAGTGTTACCCGCTTATTGGGCCAGCACGCAGGGGGCTTCAACAGGTTATGCTTGGTTCGCCTATTGTTTTGTGGCGGTTTTGTTAGTGACCACTTTCATTACTTTGAAATTTGCACCGCGACCCGCACAAGTTGCCTTGCCTAGCCATTCAAACTGGAAGGTGCCTTTGGCTGACGCAACCGTTCGACGTTTGTATGTTTTTTATTTTTTTAATGCCACTTCAGTTGCGTTACCCGCCACGCTTATATTGTTTTATGTCGATGATGTTTTACAAACACCAGATTTAACGGGTTTGTTCTTAGCAGTCTACTTTTTGTCGGGTTTATGTACTTTGCCTTTATGGGTTAAGTTCGCAGACCGAGTGACGAAAGTACGAGCTTGGGCCTTTGGTGCGATCATGGCGAGCGCAGCTTTGGTTTGGGCAGCCACGTTGGGGCAGGGTGATGTGATCGCTTACGCCACAATTTGTGCGGTTGCGGGCGCTGCCTTAGGGGCAGATTTGGCTTTACCGCCGGCTATGTTGGCTGATGCCATTCCACCTCAACAGCGATCAAGCACGGGTTTGTATTTTGGGGTCTGGGCATTAATTGCCAAATTTTCACTTGCCATCGCAGCGGGTGTGTCGTTACCGACCTTAGCTTGGTTGGGTTATCAACCGGGTAACCCTATAACAGCGTCTACTTTACCTCTTTGGTATGCCATTTTACCCATCACTTTCAAGTTGGGCGCGTTAATCGTTATTAAACCTTGGTGCCTATCTCACAGCTTTGTGACATCTTAAAAGGAAACATCATGTTGAAATTTAAAGTACTCCTTGCCAGTCTTTCTGCTGCCGTTTTGACGGCCTGTGGCAGCGTTGATGTTGAAACTTATGCCAAACAAACGCCTCAACTTGAATTACATCGTTATTTTGATGGCACCCTCGATGCTTGGGGGGTCTTTCAAAAAAGAAATGGTGAGTTGGTACGGCGATTCCACGTTGAAATTATTGGTACCTGGAAAAATGCTAACGAGGGTGAGCTGGATGAGTACTTTACATACGCTGATGGTGAAAAACAACGCCGAGTCTGGACGCTTAAACGACAGCCTGATGGTACTTGGCATGGTACGGCTGACGACGTGGAAGGCATTGCAATAGGTCGTGTCGCAGGTAACGCTCTACATTGGAAGTACACTTTAAAACTGCCTGTTGATGGCAAAGTGTATGACGTTAAGTTTGACGACTGGATGTGGCAACTTGACGATCACAGCATGATGAATCGGTCTGTCATGTCTAAGTTTGGTTTTGATTTAGGTGAAGTCACGTTATTTTTTAAAAAAAGAACTGAGACTTCAACCAAATGATGTTTAAACCTCTGAATTCACCCATCAAAAACTGGTCAAGCCGACGAGTTTGGCTGATTGGTGCCTCGAGTGGCATCGGTGCAGCCTTGGCGCAAGACTTATTGGCGCGTGGGGCAAAGGTGGCTGTGTCAGCACGACGTGAAGACGCTTTAAAAAGTGTGGTGGGTCAACACTCAAATGCCTTTGTGTATGCCTTTAATGTGATGCACACAGCCGCTTGGCCCGATGCACTCGCGCGGGTAGAGCAGGCTTTGGGTGAAGTCGATTTGATTGTTTTGGGCGCAGCACGCTATGACCCTCAACACAGTTGGGAAATTGATTTGGATGCTGTGCGAGCCAGTTATGAGTTAAATGTCATCAGTATGTACGCAGGCTTACATACCTTAGTGCCTTATATGCTCAATAAACCTGGGCGTGGTGTGGCACTCATAAGTAGCATCAGCGGCTACACTGGCTTACCGAGAGCTTTGGTCTACGGTGCTTCAAAGGCAGCATTGCAAAATTTAACTGAAACACTGTATTTTGAGTTAGCACCCAAGGGGGTTTCGGTATATTTAATTAACCCTGGTTTTGTTGAGACGCCCATGACGGCAGTAAATGACTTTCACATGCCTTCCTTAATTACCCCCAAACAGGCCGCCAAGGAAATTGTTAAGGGTTTTGAAAAAGGGCAGTTTGAAATCTCGTTTCCGAAAGGCTTTGCCACGACTTTAAGATGGGTGGCACGGTTACCCTACAGGCTAAGGTTTTGGTTGTTGCATCGTATGACAAATATGTAAGTACTAGCAGTAGCATGCAATATTCAATATTCAATTTTTCAAAATTGTAAAAAGACATGACACAAGAAGGCATTCAAAGATTTGACGACATAGCCGATTGGTTCGAAAACCTTTCACCCCAAACGCTCGCTCAAATTGATGGTATTTATGCCGAAAATGCGACGTTCATTGACCCTTTTAATGCCGTACATGATAGGGTCTCTATACAAGACATTTATTCACATATGTTCAATACGCTTGAACAGCCAACATTCAAAATTACTCGAAAGATTGTGTCAGTGCCTCAAGGTTGCATGGTTTGGCGTTTTACGTTCAAGCTTAAAAAACGTGTTTTTGACATTGAGGGCAGTACTATTTTTGAAATAAACGAACAAGGTTTAATCACTTTGCATCGTGACTATTGGGACACCTCGCGAGAGTTATACGAGCATGTACCTATACTGGGTTACTTACTTAAGCAATTGAGGCTGGCTTTGTCTACCCCGAAAAAAAAGACCGCCAAAGGCGGTCTATAAAAACCGGTAGGGCAAAACGCCCACCCGGCGGGGGATCATAAAATTGATGCTCAGTTTAACTTAACTGATGTAAAAATGGTAAACGTATGCAGTAATTTATCATACTGTATTAGATGGCCAAAAAGCGAATGGTAATTTTTGTACCAGGAGATATTTGATGCGGTTGCGCTTCCTCAATTGTGATACTGGCCTGGTGTCGTTGCGCTATTTCCTTCACAATAGCTAAGCCTAAACCACTACCTTGTTTACCTGTTCCCAATACACGGTAAAAACGATCAAAAACCCTTTCACGTTCGGTGTTTGGTATACCAGGGCCGTTATCTTCTACGGTCAGTAAGGCATGTTGGCCATCACGATGAACAGATACCGTGACATGGCCTGACTCCCCTACATAATTCAGTGCGTTATCAACCAAATTGTTGATGAGTTCGGCAATTAAAACAGGTTGACCCATCACTTCAATCGACGGTTCGTCATGCGCTTCAAATCCTAAATCAATATGCTGTGCCAAAGCTTGTGACACCCATTGTTGGGTGGTGGTCTCAGCTATGTCTTTTAAATTGAGGGGCTGCGTTTTGATTTGATCAAGCTTTTCTGCGGTAGCGAGCAATAGCAGTTGATTGATGAGGCGGGTAGCCTGCTCTGTACCGCGCACAATTTGTTTGAGGTTCAGTACGATTTCTTCATTTGGCGCCGACTTTAAGGCGATTTCAGCTTGCATGCGTAAGCCAGCTAGTGGGGTTTTAAGCTGATGTGCTGCATCAGCCACAAAACGCCTTTGGGTTTGAATGTTGCGCGATAAGCGCGCCAGTAGGTCATTCATGGCACTCACAAGCGGCGTGATTTCAGAGGGAGTCGACTGCATATCAATTTCTGATAAGTCATCAGGGCGGCGGGCACGTAACCTTTTTTGTAAGGCATTTATAGGTGCAACCCCGCGCGATAAGCCAAACCAAATTAACAATGCCGCAACAGGCAATACTAAGAACTGTGGAATGATGACCCCTTTAATGATGTCGTTTGCCAAGGCAGTACGACTTTCTATGCCCTCCGCTACGATAATAAAAAGGGGCTGATCTGTTGGGTTGGGTGTAAACCATTTGTAGGCTAAACGAAGCCTAAACCCGCCAGACGTGTAATCGCTAAAGTGCGCCGTGGTGTTTTGTGTGTTTTGTTCGATCTCGGCTGGCGTGGGTAAGTTGGGGTCACCGGCAATGATTTGATTTTGACGGTTTGTTATTTTCCAAAAAATACCTGACTCGCTTTGAGTGCGTAAAGCCAATAATGCTGCATTCGATAGCTGCACAGAATAATGACCATTTGCCTCAGTTTGAACTTGATCACTCAACACCGCAAGAGCTGTCGTGAGTGCTTGATCGTGTGGAGCATCTGCAAGATTGACGGCCACCACGTAGGTAATGGCCACACTCATGGGCCACAATAAAAACAATGGTGCCAGCATCCAGTCGAGAATTTCACCAAGAAGTGATCGACGTTGCTTCACAAACGGTCGCGACAAATTAGCCCCCAGCGACTTGAGTAGGCGTGTCGCGTTGTAAACAATAGCCTAAACCCCGTACCGTGATGATGCGGGCACCACTGGGCTCAATTTTTTTACGTAAGCGGTGAATGTAAACCTCAATTGCATTTGAGCTTACT
>CALBMZ010000149.1 GCA_937896225.1 uncultured Alcaligenaceae bacterium
GGTTAATGGCAAATAGGTAATAAACCACTAACGTCTGAATTACTGACACGGTTTACCACTAACGCTGCTATAGCACTTCTATTGCTTTGGTTGTTAAGCACTGCGGTTGTTAAGCACCGCGGTTGTTAAGCACGGCCTTTGGTTGTTAAACACTGCATTTGCTTTGCTTCTTACAACATAACCCTCTATTTTAACACTCTAAAAAATATTTTTGAAAACAAACCGCTTGAACACCTAATGTCGCCACAAATTAACAATGAGCAACAGGTGAAATTGCAATATAACGTTAGGGGGTAAAATAAAATTTGCATTTCTTTTCGCCGGAGCACTTATGTTTCCTGAATTTCGTGAGTTAATCTCAAAACTTAAAACCACAGATCATCATTTTTCACGCCTTTTCGATAAGCACAATGGTATCGATGAAGAAATCCAAAAACTTGAAACCAAAATACCAGCTGGTACACACGTAGAAATTGAAAACTTAAAAAAAGAAAAGCTTTTGTTGAAAGATCAGTTGTACGCAATTTTGACTAAGCATAAAGAAGTTTAGGTTCATCCCCCCCGGTAGTTGTCAACAAAGATGGCCGCTTTTCAATACGGCACACTTTAAATCATTGCAATCATTGTTATATATTCTTTTGTTGGGTTAAGCCAAACGGGATAATCGAGGGTTTCCACACTAAGATGAAAATGCTGTCCCGAAGTAAGTATGGTTTTAGGAACTTTTAGAATTACCGACTAAGGGACTTGGCCCGCTGCGGCTGAAACGGCGTATTTAGCCGTGTTTGATGAGTACAGCTGTTTAATTAATACTGCTCATCCCACGTTAATGGGGTAGTAGGGGGTAGAGCCCCAGTTCTTTGTATTTGGTAGGCGGTATTGGGTTCGAACCAACGACCTCCACGATGTCAACGTGGCGCTCTAACCAACTGAGCTAACCGCCTAAAGAAGCGTGATCATAACCCGACGAGAGGCTATCTGTCAAAATTCAAAAATTAAAGTACGACTAAGATAATTTGATTCAACACTAGCCAGTTGTTATGCTTTGAATACTGTTAAACATTTGAGTAAAAAGCTTAGTTTTCGAGATGATTGTCGACATACCTGACAGCCTGAACAAACTTATTGAGTTTTTCTGCTGATTTAACGCCTGGGGTGATTTCGACGCCACTACTGACATCGATACCCCAAGGGGTTAACAACCCAATTGATTCACCTACGTTTTCTACCGTCAAGCCACCTGATATTAAAATGGGGCGTGCTTGAATGTGTTGACTCAAAGGAACAATGAGTTGGCGATCAAAACTATGACCGCTACCACCATAGGCCGGAGTAAAACTATCAAATAACCAGGCTGAGGCATCTTGGAACTGCATGCAGTACTCTATCAAACCATCGCTACTGTCTAAGTCAGGTGCACCAACACGCACGGCTTTAATATAAGGAATATTAAATTGTCGACAAAATTCAGGTGTTTCGGCACCATGAAACTGCAAGACCGTAGGCCGCATCACCTCAATAATTTCTTCAACCATTTCAACGCTTGGCTCAACAAAAAGTGCAACGCTACTGACGAAAGCAGGTAAACCTTGAACGAGGTTTGCCGCTTGATGAGCAGATAAACAACGCTTACTTAGGGGGTAAAAAACAAAGCCAAGTGCATCAACACCACAATCAATTGATGTTTTTACGTCTTCATGACGCGTTAAACCGCAAACTTTTACGCGAGATCTGTGCAACACTTTTGTAGGGGTTTTCAATATATGATTCACTATAAAAGACTGTCATAAAAAATGTAATTACAGATTTATTGATTATACGAAAAACTTAAAACAGCTCAGATAACATTCAAAAATTTAAAAATTGATTCCTTGACGTTTCAGGTCTTTTTAAAACATCATTCGAATAGTCTACTCGCTCAAAATATAAACCGTCAGCTGCAAAAGTCGGTGCAGCGTAAATACGGTTTCGTGCAGCCAAGGTTTCAGACATGAAAGAAACAGGTTGCTTACCGCAGCCAATTTGTAATAAAGAGCCTACAATATTTCGCACCATATGATGCAAAAAAGCATTCGCAGTAAGCGTAATCAACACAAATGAACCTTGCCTTTCAATGTCTATACGTTGCATCATGCGCACAGGGTTGGGTGCTTGGCATTGAGAAGATCGAAAACTTGAAAAATCATGCTCACCGATCAGTGCGGCACATGCTTGCGTCATTAAATTTACGTCAAGAGGTCGAAAAAACCACCCCGCTCGCCCCACCCAAAGCGGGTGACAAATAGCATCATTTAAAACAATATACCGATATGTTCTGGTCAGAGCAGAAAAACGTGCATGAAACGCTTCAGTCACGGGTGTTGCCCATAGCACCCTTATCGACTCGTCCAAGTGACTATTAAGACCTCTGATCCACGCAGATGATGCTCTTTCAATATCGGTATCGATGTGTACGACTTGATCGAGTGCGTGAACCCCCGAGTCAGTTCTACCCGCACAAATAGTAGGTGTAGACTGACCTAAGAACAGAAACAGAGCACGCTCAAGTTGGTCTTGAACCGTTTGCTTATGGGGCTGAGTCTGCCAGCCTTGCCACGGTCGACCATCATAGCTTAGCCCTAAAACCATTCGTGACATAAAACGTTAACTCTTTTTGTCAGAATCTTTTAAATCATCATCAAGATTCAAATCGATTGATTCGAGGGTTTTGCTAAACGCCTGTTGTCGCAAATCAGTGGAATCCATAGCCTCAATGGAGGCAACTGAATCTATTGATCCTTCAATTTGATCTTCTGACCGACGGGCCGAAGCATTTTTCATAAAAAGGGCAATCAACCAAGTAATAATAGCCAACAAAATAATGGCAGCTATAAATGTGTTTTCAATTAGCCAAACACGCACTTGATTAAAAGTGGTTTTAACGGTTGCCTCAATACCGGCTTGATCGTTATTCGCTTGTACGGATGCACCTTGGTTATCGCCTAGGCTTGTAGTAGACACTTTTTCACCCGTTGCACTGGAGCCACCTGTTGCACTAGATCCACCTGCAGCACTCGAACCACCCGTTGCACTGGAGCCACCTGTTGCACTAGAACCACC
>CALBMZ010000150.1 GCA_937896225.1 uncultured Alcaligenaceae bacterium
AAGTTGAAGAAAGCAATCAACCTTTCGTACCAACTCTATGCTTCAACCACTCTGCTATTCACAGCTTGCATCAATCACAAGGCTAAATGAATGAACCTTCAAGATATTAGTGAAATCATTCGAACTGAGCGTAAACGACGTGGTTTAACCACGCAAACTTTAGCTCAACTAGCCAACGTAGACCGCACGCTCATTTCTAAGCTTGAAAACAAGAAACTACCAGAGTTAGGTTATGCGAAAGTATCTCGCATATTAGCCATTCTTGGGCTTGAGTTAAGCGTGCGCCCTGAGGGTGGTTTACCCACGCTTGATGACTTACAACGTAAAAACTTATTGAATCACCTATGAGTACCATTAATCGTGCACATGTATGGGTCGACCAAAATATGGTGGGTGACTTGACTGCATCGGGCATACAGATGCCTTCGACATTTATGTACCAAACAGAAGTTACAAATTCTGAAGCGGTATCAGTCACCATGCCCATACAAAACTCAGCGTATACATTTAATGGCTTACACCCCATTTTTGCTCAAAACCTACCTGAAGGATACTTAGGCGCAATATTGCGAAAAGTCATCTCAAAGCATTACGGTTCAAGCGAAATAGCCCTACTCACCGCTTTAGGTCGTTACCAAGTCGGTAGAGTTTTTTTATCAAGCGCTCTAACAAAAAAAGAAAATGTAGCTCAAACCGATACAAAAGGTGAATCTCTTAAGCTTCTATTGCAGTCCAAAAATCATTCGTTATTTGAAGAATTAGTAGACAAGTATGCTTTGCGGTCTGGCATATCGGGCGTGCAACCTAAGGTTGTTGTGCCACACTTAATGGATGAGCGATCAACTTTAGGGACTAAAGGCTTTATTGTAAAAAGTTGGGGCGATGACTTCCCTCAGCTGGCTGCAAATGAATACTTTTGCATGAGCCTGGCTAAACAAACTGGTTTGAACGTACCTGAATTTGATCTCTCACAAGATGGACGCTTATTTGTCATGAGTCGATTTGACCGCACCCCTACTAATCAGTGGTTAGGCTTTGAAGACGGTTGTGTACTGCAAGGCTTAGCTCCCGCAGACAAATACAGTGGCAGCTACGAACGACTTATCAAAAGCATATCAACCTATTTGTCGCCTCACCACAAGCGCGAAGGGCTTCACCAGCTGTTTAAATCACTGCTTGCATCTTGGGTTGTGCAAAATGGTGATGCTCACCTTAAAAACTTTGGCATACTTTATGACCATCCATTTGGGGATAGGCAACTTGCGCCCACTTACGACATCGTTTCAACAACGCCATATTTGAAACACGATGTACCTGCTTTAACCCTAGGCGGACGAAAAATATGGTGGCCGATCAAACAACTAACAGAAATGGGTCGAACGCTTTGCAACCTATCTGCATATGAAATAAGGCTTGATGTACAAATAACCAGTCAAGCAATCAAACAGACCCTTGCAGCGATTAAGCATTACATCGTTGAGAAACCGAATTTTGAAGAGGTGGGGCATGCCATGATTGACATCTTATCTAAAAACGGTCGAGTTCTTGAAGCATATTTGTTAAATCAGCGGCACGAGAGTTGACTTTTATAACCAGTTTACGTATCAGCCATTCGCAACAGTCGTTTTGCTGAGCTCTGCATGCCTAACTCTATACTCAAAAAAATTCTTCTGGAAATGGGCTTGGCCGAGCTGTTCAACCCAAATGCCCGGTCTTCACGTAAATTAAAGCACCTTCGGCTTGAGTGAAGGGCGCATGCTTGCTGTAACGTGGGCTGCGTATCCAACTGCCGGCAGGGTAAGAACCATGCTCATCATGAAACACGCCTTGCAATACAAAAATTTCTTCACCACCGGGGTGTACGTGTGGGTTAAAAATAGTGTTTGGGGCCCAACGCACCAAAGCGGTATTGACACCATCAAACTCGTGTAGAGGCATAACCGTTAAGCCGGTCACCATACCTTGGTACCAAGGGGCTTCGTTTGTATCGATGCGGACGGTGGTTAAATCGTTTGGGTGAAACTGACGCAACTTCACAAACAGGGTACAGCCCTTTTGTGACTTGGGGGCATGACCGCTACCTGGCGGGTTACGTATGTACGTGCCGGCGGGGTAATCACCCGAGTCATCTGAAAACTCGCCATCAAGCACCATAATTTCTTCACCCTCTGGGTGTTCATGGGGCTCAAACACTGAGTCTGGTTCGAATTGAACGATAGATGTAGCGCGGGCTATTTCATCGCCAACACGATCTAAGGGCTTACGCATTACCCCTGCACTGGGCGATGCCTGCCAAACCAGCTCGTTAATGTGGGCGACGGCTTTTAAGTTGAAATCGTCATTCACGTTCATATTTATATACCTAGAAAAATTATAGCCCGTCGCCAAGGAGTCATAGCGCGTTAAGAATTGAATCTTGCAAAAGAATCAAAGAGTAAAATGAATCACTCTAAAAACCAAGTCTGTTTTTTAAGGCTCTGACATTTTAATATGAAAGAATTTTCACACGTCACAAATTTTCCGGGTTACATGCACCGGGTACGAGATACTCTTCAAAATAAAGGAAAAGTTGGGCAACGTGTTTTAGATATGCCAGCCGGCAGCGGAAAGTTTGGCGACAGCTTAAAAGCGCTAGGGTTTGACATGACATACGGCGACATCAATCAAGAGCGCCCTGAATTTGTCTATACCGACATGGAAAAGCCCTTACCCTTTGCAGACAACAGCTTTGACTGGGTGATTTGCATGGAAGGTATTGAACACGTGCTGCACCCCGCCAAACTGGTGGAAGAGCTTTGTCGTGTAATCGCACCGGGTGGACGCGTCATCATCACTACGCCAAATGTTCATAACTTCTATTGCCGTCTCATGTTTTTGTTCACTGGTGTGCTTTTTTTATTTGAACCTGAAAACACCCAACACCCAAAGGGCAAAATGGTTGATCGTGGCCATATTAGCCCCATGCATTACCCCACGCTTTGTTACTTTTTTGAAGAATTTGGCCTCACGCCAGAGATGGTCACAGGAGACAAATACAAAAGAAAAGTACTCTTTCCCTTGTACGCCATACTGGCACTTATCAATCGTTTTAAATTATGGCGATATCAGGCACGTGAACCCAACGTACTGGCCTATCAACACATGTCTGATAACGACTTTCTAATGAGCCGCTCACTAATTGGTGTTTGGCAGAAACCAATTTAAGTACATCATACTATTTACGGTTATATTAAATTAAAATTTACACAATCAAATGGCCAATCACAACAACCCCTACATCTTGAACGAGCTTCTTGATCTGAACAAAAAGTGGGTCAAAGAAGTTACCGCCGAAGACGAGCAGTATTTTGAAAGGCTTGCCAACCAACAAACACCGCAATACTTATGGATAGGGTGTTCTGATTCACGCGTACCAGCAAATCAAATCACTCGCCTTGAGCCCGGCGAGCTGTTTGTTCATCGCAACATTGCAAATGTTGTGGTGCATACTGATTTAAATGCTTTATCTGTCATTCAGTTCGCAATCGATGAACTCAAGGTTAAACACATCATTGTGGTTGGTCACTACGGTTGTTCGGGCGTTCGCGCTGCGTTTGAAAAAAAACGTATTGGCTTAGCTGACAACTGGATACGTCATATCTGCGACATTCAAGACAAACACAGCAGCTACTTAGGCAAGGTGCTGGACCGCACTGAGCGCTTTGACAAACTATGCGAATTAAACGTAGTTGAACAAGTGGTACACGTTTGCCAAACGTCTAGCGTACAAGAAGCTTGGGCTCGCGACCAACCTTTAACCGTTCATGGTTGGGCCTATGGTTTGCACGACGGCATTGCGCGTGATTTAGGCATGAGTGTAGCCAATACGGCCGAACTTGAAAATCGCTACACCACCGTTATTCAAAATCGTTATCCAGACGTCTAGTTTCGTTCAATTATCATTTGTGACTTATTGGCGCTTAGGCCGTTGCACCTAGCGTGCCAGTTGATATTGATGGCAAAGCAATTCAAAATTATCTAATTTAGGGTCAAGACCTGTTTCAGACTCTAATATGGCCGCTACCCGAGGTGCCATAGAAAGGGCCTGTTTTGCATCTAAAAATAAGGCACGCCAACGTCGCGCCAACATATCTTCAACCGTAACGGTAAATTCTTCGCGTGCGCTGAAACGAACCATAGCCTCATTTAAGCCCATACCAATCGGTTGATCAAACCCTTCAATCAGACGAATGCGCTCAATATCGGTACCAAACAAATGCTCGCCCGGTGACTGAGTGATTGAAATTGATTGGCTTTGCGGGGCGCCATGCAAACGCATGGTAGAGGTGGCACAAGGCACATTGTTTTTAATTAAGCCATGCGACACCGCTGCTTTCATGACGTCGTCAGCCATGACGCGATAGGTTGTCCATTTGCCACCGGTCACGGTAATTAAACCGCTTTCATCCACCACGATAGTGTGTTCTCTAGAGATGGTTTTGGTGCCACCGTTTGATTTTTCAGGGGTGACAAGTGGCCTTAAACCCACCCAAACGCTTTTAACATCTTGACGTGTAACAGGACGAGACAAAATTTTGCTCGATTGACTGAGTATGAACTCAACCTCGTGCTCAAATGGTAGAGGCTCGTGTGGGGCGTCTTCGCGAGGGGTATCAGTGGTACCTAAAATAGTTGAACCCAACCAAGGTACCGCAAACAACACGCGACCGTCGTCAGTTTTAGGCACCAGCAATGCGTGGTCTGTTGGAAGCAACGCTCGTGCCACCACAATATGCACACCTTGGCTCGGCGACACGATACGACGGGTAGACTCTGTACCCGCCATGTGCCTGATGCCATCGACCCAAACTCCCGCGGCGTTGACCACGCAACGCGCCTTGACCTCTCGCGTATCACCTGAAAAGACATCTTCCACTTGTAATGAAAAGCGCGCTGGGTTTGGTGCCCGTAACGGTTTAGAATCTTGATTAGAGGGGTCATGCTCAGTCTGGTCGTTTATGGGCGTAATCGCCTGAACGCGACAATGATTAAACACTTTGGCACCCGCATCTTGCGCACTACGAGCTAAAGTTAAAGCTAATCTGGCGTCATCAAATTGACCGTCCCAATATAAAACGCCACCATTTAAGTGCTCGGCACGCACGCCTGGCAGCGCCGCTTGCGTTTCATTTCGGTTCAATACTTTTGTATGACCTAGACCCTGTTGGCCAGCAAGCAAATCATAAACTTTCAGGCCCGCGCCATAAGTCATTTTTTCCCAACAACTATAGGCTGGCATGACAAAGGCTAAAGGCTGTGCCAGATGAGGTGCAATATGCATGACCGTTTTACGTTCAGCCAACGCCTCACGCACGAGCGAAACATTGCCTTGCGCCAAATACCGTACGCCACCATGTAACAGTTTGGTAGAGCGACTAGACGTGCCACTTGCAAAATCATTCGACTCAAACAGAACAACTGACAAGCCACGCAGACTGGCATCTAGGGCGACCCCTAAACCGGTTGCGCCCCCTCCAATCACAGCCATATCAAATACAGCTGAAGTT
>CALBMZ010000151.1 GCA_937896225.1 uncultured Alcaligenaceae bacterium
TTACAAAACTTTCGTTTACACCACCAAAATATCCAGATATTTAATTTTTATTCATAGTTATTAAAAGAACTCTATGAGCATTTCATTGACTATTAACGGTGCCCCCTGTGCATTAGAGCTTGATGCCAACACCCCGCTTTTGTACGCTATTAGAAATGATCTTAATTTCAAAGGCACACGTTTTGGGTGCGGAAGCGGGCACTGTGGTGCTTGTACAGTTTTGGTAGATGGCAAGGCTGTTCAATCTTGTGACGCAACCCTTGATTCAGTTGAAAATAAAAACATTAAAACAATTGAGTATTTAATTCACGAAAAAATTGGACGCATTGTTCAACAGTCTTTTCTTGACGAACAAGCTGCACAATGCGGTTACTGTATAAATGGCATCATGGTGTCAATCATTTCGTTGCTGACGGAAAATAGTGAACCGAACCAAAAGACCATCATGATGTTTTTAAACAGACATCTTTGTCGATGTGGCACGCACACACGCATTATTAAAGCGACTCATCGAGCGATTCGTGAATTAAATAAAATAAACTAAATGAACATACAAACGCTACCCCTGGGCATTCGAAATAACCCCTTACTAAAACAATGGTTGACGATTGTAAATGCTAACGAAAAAGAAAAACCAAACGTTATAGGTATTTACTCTGGCAAAGTAGAACTGGGTCAGGGTATTGAAATTGCGTTGCAACAAATTGCAGCTGACGCGTTAGGTGTCGATCTAGATCAAATAGAGTTCATAACAGCAAGCACACTTTCAAGTCCAAATGAAATGCATACAGCTGGCAGTATGTCTGTCGATCAAGGCGGGTCTGCAGTCAGATCGGCCTGTCGATTTGCACATTTTAAGTTTATTGAGGCTGCAGCAAATTATTTACAGGTTGAAGGTGATTCAATTCGAACGCAGTCTGGTATTTTTTCTAGCTCCTTAACCCAAAAAACCTGCACCTATTGGAGCCTGGTTGATAAGGTCGACTTGAACCAAGCCGTTCATGGGGTTGATACGCTCCCCTTACAAAACAAATATGTTGGTAAAAGTTCGTTACGAACAGATCTCATCAAAAAATTATCTGGTAACGCTTTCATACACGACATTCAATTAAAAAACATGATTCATGGGCGTGTCATACGTGGCCAAATAGGCGAATCAAAACTCATTAAGATCGATCTTGCTCAAATTGAACGCTTAGGGGGTATTGATCAAGTTATACACTCAGGTCATTTCATAGCGATCTTAGGGTATGACGAGGCTAAACTTGTAAAAGCATTAATAAAAGCAAGACATTTTGTCGAATTTGAACCTGCAAATTTGCCTATTCATCAAGACATAGAAAGCCTATTAACGGCAATGCCTGCGGAATCTTCTATTGTGTTTGATGAAGGTGCTTCGACACAAACTTTAACATCTCATCAAGCGCGTTTTTCTCGCCCTTATATTGCCCATGCCTCTATTGGGCCTGGATGCGCATTAGCCTCTATGCAAGAAGGACAGTTAACCGTTTGGTCACATTCCCAAGGCATATACCCTCTTAAAGAGCAGTTAGCCCAAGCTTTTAAACTAGACGAGTCGGCTGTTAAAGTGATACACGCGCCCGGTTCGGGTTGCTACGGCCATAACGGGGCTGATGATGTCGCTTTTGATGCAGCATTCATAGCCATTGAATCTGGTCATAGCGTTCGCATTCAATGGATGCGTGAAGACGACATGACCGCTTCACCTTTTGGCTCCGCTGGCTTAATTGAGATTCGTGCAGGTGTTGATACAGATAATAAAATTTCTAACTGGAATGTTGACATCTGGAGCCACTCACATTTGAATAGGCCAGGATCTGTACCCGGTGTCAATCTTTTAGGGGCATGGCAAATTGAAGAAGCTTGGCCAAGGCCTATCAGTCAAGACTTACCTTTACCAAATGGAGGTGGGCATCGTAATGCGATTGTGATTTATGATTTAGCCCATCAGAAAATAAACTATCACTTTATAGAAAAATCACCCATTCGCACTTCTGCTTTGAGAAGCTTAGGTAGCTACCTAAACATTTTTGCTATTGAATCATTCATGAACGAGCTTGCTGAAAAATCAGGCATCGATCCAATTGAATTCAGGTTAAATCATTTAAAAGATCAACGCGCCATCGCTGTGATCAAAAAGGTTGTTCAAGCCTCAAATTATGGCAACCAAACATTAGCTGAAGGAACGCAAGGCTTAGGAATTGGATTTGGTCGTTATAAAAACACAGCAGGCTATTGTGCCGTCATTGCTTTGATTCGCGTAACAGAAAAAATTCAAGTTGAAAAAATTTGGGCAGCAGTTGATGTTGGTTTAATTGTTAACCCAGACGGTCTAAAAAACCAAATTGAGGGTGGCATCATACAAGCCATCAGCTGGACGTTAAAAGAACACGTTCAGTGGAATGCGGCAGGTTTAACAACATATGATTGGGACACTTACCCCATTTTAAATTTCGATGAAGTACCAGAGATTGAGCTTCATTTCATTGAACAACCAGATCAAGCTAGCCTTGGCGCAGGTGAAATCGCCGCCGGACCTGTGCCAGCCGCAATCGGAAACGCCTTAGCGCATGCTATTGGAATACGCGCAAGACATCTTCCACTAAGCCCAGAACGTTTAACTCAACTCATTATGAACACATAATTAAAACTATAGCCAGCGTTTAACGAGTCATGACATTGCGTTGGAGTCAAAACTTGGTTTTACATGACGAGGCTAAGTACACCGTAATTTACATATATCTGCAAAATTTCGAACGGATACAGAGGAGATTCAGGGGCTTACCTTCTTAAAGTTCAATTGACTTTAAAAACAATTCATCTGCCTGAGTCAACAACCCCTGATTTCTTGCTTGCATAATGAGATCAGGGCGTACTTTTGAACTCAACAATAGTGACTGCTGGCGACGCCATATCGCAATGTTTACATGATGACCTGACATCAACACCGCAGGTACCGGCTCGTTATTAAGCACCTCTGGTCGGGTGTAATGGGGCGCATCAAGCAAGCCTGACAACGTTGATTGAAATGAATCTTGACTTGATGAGTCGTGGTGACCGAGCACACCTGGAATTAAACGAACCGCTGCATCGATCATTGCCACGGCCGCTGGCTCACCCCCAGAAAGCACAAAATCACCTAAAGACCATTGGTCGTCAACTGCCCGGTCAATTAGACGTTGATCAACCCCTTCATAACGACCACAGATAAAAATCGCCCCAGGGGAATTTGCCAACTGCTGCGCACAAGCTTGATCAAAACGCCGCCCTGCTGGCGACAACAAAACAACAGGTGCTTGAGGGAGGCAGCCATGCGCCAAGATTCTTTCTTGCTGAGTATGTTTAATAGCCTTTGACAACGGCTCAGCCATCATCACCATGCCTGGCCCACCACCATAAGGACGATCGTCAACCGTTCGATGCTGATCAAGCACAAAAGATCGAGGGTTACAGGTGTGTATGGACCATAAGTTTTGACTATGGGCTCGACCGCTCACCCCTGCATCGCGCAAAAAAGCAAATGCCTCAGGAAATAACGTTATCACATCAATTCGCATAGCTAAATCACTTTTGAACGATGAATAATATGATCATGCCGGAAAAACTCTAAAAGTCTAAAGGCCAATTAGTGTGTATGGTTCGGGCTTTAATATCAACAGCTGTGACATGTGCCGAAACAAAAGGTATAAGTGTTGTGACAGTACGGCCTTTATTGTCGAGAACATCAACCCACTGACCTTGCTCGTCTTGTGTTTGCTGACGCACTGACAAAAGCGCGTGGGCAGCATGATCGAGCACTTCTTCAACAATACCGACTCTTTTATAAGAAGCATCAGAAGCAGTTTCAACATCAGAAGCGATTTCTACAACGTTTTCAACGCTGGCTGCAATAACGGATTCGCCGTTCAGTTCCTCACCAGACGCTTGAGCGTCAGACTCTGCGTCAGTAAATACAACACACCCTATTAAATCGACCCAATAGTATTCATCATGTTCAGTTTTTGGAAAGTCAGAACGAGAAACCCAAATACGCTGCCCTTTTAAGGCTTCAGCCTGATCTCGATTAAGTTGTGGATCAAATGTAACAACCAGAGAACCACTATGCGATTTAGCAGTTTTAACTTGATAAAAAACAAAGTTTGGGTTTGCTAGAGAAACTAACCACCAACGTTTAGATTTTAATAGCGTGTCAGCAGAGGGCGAAAAT